>SABF01000220.1 GCA_009929095.1 Erysipelotrichia bacterium | reverse complement strand
TGATATAATAGTGCAGATGATAAAAGAACCTGCTAAAACACTTGAAGGAAGCCAGAAGGCTGACTGGACCAGAATATTTGTAATCTTCATGATAGTTTTTTCAATGTTCAGTATTGGATTTATGAATTATCATTACGATTCACTTTCACGCTATCCATATAAAGATGAAAACAGCAGAAAACTGATCAAGGAATATCTGAACAAGCAGGAGATCGACTATATCATTGAGTATTCCATTGCACCTAATGTATTTATCTCCTTTATCAAAGAAGACGGATTCAATATCTATCACGCTGCAGAATATAAAAAAATAAGTGAATATGCATGGGAAGAAAGTCCGGCTGCTATCGTACATATTGTAGAAAAGACAAGAGATGCGATGAATACCGACACGCTGATTGTCTATCTGACTCATTATTCCTATGATGCAATTGATCATTGGTTTGAATATGGCGATTCCTATTCGCCAGACAGCAGATTGGTAGAATTTGCCGGCAATCAGGATGCATATCTGGATGACATGCACAGTGCCGGAATTCGAAGCCCTCTGACACTGCAGATACTGAATGAAAAAGTTCCTTCGGTTCGTACAGGAGAAATTTTGATTGATGCTTCCGTGCAGCAGCCTTTGATGGATCTTTGCGGCAGTATTGAGACTGATCTGAAAAGTAAAAAGGCCTGCGCAGGGCTGAGTATAGAAAATGGATATATTTCCTATGATGAGCAGAAGATCAGATATCAGAATGCAGTTGAGAAATATGGCGCAGACAGTGCTGTAAAATATGAACCGTATCCTGGTCACAGTGAACATCAGCTCGGAATGGCCGTGGATTTTGCAGTCGCTGGCATTCTGGATGAATCCTTTGCCAAGACAGAACAGTCACAATGGCTCTCGGCAAATTCCTGGAAGTATGGCTTTGTTAATGACTGGAATGATTATGATGTCCTGATTACTAACAAAATTGCTCAGCCATATCACTATCGATTTATCGGGATTGAGCTTGCGGCTTCTCTGCATGCAAGGGGCATGACGTTTGCTCAGTATGCAGAACAGGAGTCAGAAGCCAACTGATTATAAAACAGACCCGGCAAGCTGTTCCATGCCTTGCAGGGTCTGTTTGTTACTAAATAAAGAGAATTAAATTCCAATCGTGGATTTAAGCTGCTGAATGATACGCGGATCACTGCTTAACTGACGAATTGTTTTAGCGGCTGCCTCTCTCTTTTTATTGTGGGTGATATCACCGGTCTTCAGATTTGCTTTGTAGTTAAACCTGATGGACATAAGCAGCAATGCCAGCGGGACCAATTCCTTCATCTTTGCCTGATTTTTCCGATGCTTGTTTGACAGTACAGCGGACATATCGCCAGCATGTCCTGCGTTGACCTGAATGGACGCAAATTCAGGCTGATATGAACGTATGGTTTTTCCAAGATTCAGCAGATGCTTAGCCAGAATGATGATATATACAGCCAGCACTGCGATTGCCAGATACAGAACATAAAGGTTGTAGGGGTAAAGATTCCAAGTAGACATAGGCATATCTCCTGCTGACATTGTAATCCATGAAAAAGAAAACTTCCATTGCCCGGTATGTTTTGCTTATAATAATGCCATGTCAAAATCAACTATCCTCATTCTGGCAAGTGATAACCACATGGCAGATCGTCCGCTTTCCTATGTTCGCAGTACAAATTCTGCTGCAGATTATTTTTTACACTGCGGTGATTCTGAAATGCCTCCACAGGCTCTGGCGGAATGGGCAGCTGTTAGAGGCAATAATGATTACTATGGATCCTATCCGGAAAATCTGACATTGGACATTGCCGGGCATCGATTCCTGCTTACCCATGGACATCGGGATATGATGTGGCATCAGTATGACCAGCTGGCCGCTAAGGCAAACCGACTAGGGTGCGATATATGCTGCTTCGGTCACACACACATTTATATGGATGCGGAAGTAAATGGAGTCAGACTGCTGAATCCTGGGTCTCTGCGTTATAACCGAGACAGATCAAATCCATGCTATATGCGGATTGAACTGAATGGAGACAGTGTTAAGGCGGTCAGAATCAATCTGCCGGATGAGTTGAACGGCTTCTGAGAATCATCCTTGAAATGAATGGCTTCGTTTGTTATTATATCTACTGCGTCCACGTAGCTCAGCTGGATAGAGCACCCGCCTTCTAAGCGGGTGGTCGAGAGTTCGAATCTCTCCGCGGACACCATTCGTATTCATCATAAAGCCCAGGTCATGGGCTTTTCTGATACCTGATTAAAATATGTGTGCTATATATTAATCAGGCATAGAAAGGAAGGACACATGTCCGGTTACTACGACGAAATACTGGAACAGATACGTACGGCAATTCAAAATGGCAATCTGGAAGATGCCTCATATCTTTTGAGACAGGAAAAATGCATGCCTTATATTCCGGAAGAAATAGAATTAAAACTGAATCAGCTGGCAAAAGATCTGTCTTACGCTAAAAGTGAAAAGATACCGGAACATGAAGACTCTCTGGACAGCCTTCTGAATAAACTGAAGGGAAAGCCACAGTCGCAGCTCTCTGCTGCTGAGCATCTTTCTGATCGCAACCTCCGTGTATGCATTGAAAAGATAAAAGACTATCTTGCTAAAGATCCCCAGCCGGAAGCCGCTTCACTTCTAATAGAAGCAATTGCAGAACAGGAGATTGGGGAAGAATTTACACTGATCCGAAATGGACTGGAGTTTACGTTCTGGGGTGATGCAATTACCCCATTAGCTGAAAGTACTGGATTTCTGAAGGCTATGAAACTGCTTGAACAATGGTTTGACAGGGAGCCTGATTTACAGGAGATGGCCAGAACTCTGGTCATTCATGAAGCATATCAGTATCTTCCGCTATCTTATGAGGAGGATGAAGCAGAAGTACTTGCACTCCGGATTGCTGAACAGGTAAGCAATATGATGGATGATGGAAAATCATATCGGACTATTATGACTGGCCTTCAGAAGAAAGAAATCAGAAGGAATTAGCACTCAAATATTGACAGTGCTAATATTTATGCTACAATAATTGTGCCCCTAAAGGGGAGCAC
>SABF01000219.1 GCA_009929095.1 Erysipelotrichia bacterium | reverse complement strand
GCCCGCGTCAAGGGAAGTTCGCAAAAAGGGTTCCTGTAAAACAAATCAGGCCGCAGCCTGGAGTAGCAGCTGAATCGAATTCTCGCTGAGGTATGCTCTGGACACCGACCAGTCTTCTGCATATTCCATCAGGTAGGTAGTAACGAGCCGAATGTAGGCATCCTCGTTTGGAAAGATACCGACAACACTTGTACGGCGACGAATTTCTCTATTTAGCCGTTCCAACATATTGGACGAAGAGATTTTTCGGGCATCGAGCTGTGGAAAGGCGTAGAACGCTAAAGAATCTTCCAGCCCATCTTCTAAGCACTGCACGGCTTTTGGAAAACGACGCTCATATTTTTCAGCCAATTCTGTGGCACGTTTTCGTGCGACTTCAGCAGAAGGAGCTAGCCAGATTTCTTTCAGTTCGCCAGCAAACGGCTTTTTATCTCTCTGTGGGATATGCGCCATAATATTGCGCATGAAATGCACTTTGCAGCGCTGCCAGGAGGCTCCCGAAAAGCCCTCGCGAATAGCGGCGATCAATCCGGCATTGGCATCAGAAACAATCAATTGCGGCGTTACCAGACCACGTGCTTTTAAGCTCTGGAAAAGAAGCAAATAGGAATCTCGGGATTCTTCTGCCATGGGTTCTACAGCAAGGACTTCCCGGTGACCATGCTCATCAACACCGCAGACCACTAGAATTGCCATACTAACAACTCTTCCGTTCACACGTACTTTTTCGTATAGGGCATCTACCCAGAGTACGGGGTGGATTGCATCGGCAAGAGAGCGGTTGCGGAATTCGGACACCTGTTCGTTCAGGCCTTTGGTCATTTCACTGACCTGACCGCGGGACAGGTTTTCGATTCCAAGGCTATGCGCCAACTTTTCCATTTTTCGTGTGGAGACGCCCTGCACAAATGCCTCTTGAATCACCTGAATCAAAGCTGCTTCACTACGCTTGCGTTCTGTCACGAAGAACGGGATATAGCCGCCCTGCCGCACCTTCGGCACCATGAGATACATCGTGCCCATTCTGGTATCCAAACGACGCGGCCGATACCCACAACGATAGCCAGAACGATTTTCTGCACGCTCACTTTTCTCTGCACCGACTTGTTCGGTCACCTCTGCTTCCATGAGCTGTGCGCACAGCCATTCCAGCATGCTCAGCATGGGGTCAGGTTGCCCGACACACTGCAATAGCAATTCTGTGAGATCTGTGGTATGCTTTCTCTGAGCCATTAGGGTTTCTCCTTTGCAATAATGATTGTCTTGACAACTTTCATTTTACAGGAGCCCCTAGTGGCTTGTCTATTCCCTATACGATTTTGCGAACACTAGTATACTCTATCTCTTACAGGAGCACTTTACTAATACTTGCAGTTTTGCATGCGCTGGCAAAGAGATTGATGGCATTGAGCCCTATTGCCCAGGCATGCCTCGCTAAAAAGATTCGCCAGTCAAGATCATCAGCTCTCAGTGCAGGCAGTACTGCAAAATCTGCTTTTCTTATTCTTTTCGCACAAAATTCTCAGCGATAACTTCTCTGTCTCTTCCGTATCCAGCTCTGTTTATTCCTGATTTCCAACTTTTCAAATACAGCAATGCAAAGTTCCTATCACATGATAAAGACTGCCAGAATCTGACAGTCTTTATCTGTGATAGACACAATTTCTATTCCGCAAATATTTCTTTGATGCTGCACTCCGTGCCATGATTCAAAACAGTGTTGGTACTATGACAGAATGGACACTCTTTGCCATAGTCTGCTGTGCGGTAATTTTTGCCGCAGTCCAAACAGTCAGTAATTGCCTCTGTCATTTCAATTTTAAGTTCACTGCCTCTGAGCACTTCACTCTTATCTGCTGCCCACTTCCAGCAATCTGTCAGATAGGAAGGAACAATGCCGCTGACTTCACCAATCTGCAGAGTGACACTGCCGACCCTGGTCAGATGATTGTCTGTGCATGTCTCTTCTATCGTACGGATCACATGGGTTACAATCCCCAGTTCATGCATACTTACTTCTTGTCTTTATTGGTCCAGATTTTGAACTGGCGCTTGATCATGTACGGCAGGATGCCCTTCATCTTGTCTTCTGCTGTACGCATGATGCTGGCTTCCGGAACATCTCTGGTCAGATGAATCGCATCAAACTCACACCTAGTTGTGCAGAGACCGCAGCCGATGCACTTGTTGACATCCACAACAGAAGCTCCGCAGCCAAGGCAGCGATTCGCTTCCGCCTTTACCTGCTCCTCAGTAAAGACAGAGCGAAGATCATGGAAGGATGTCTTTGCCGCACCTGTTTTGCGTCCGGGAATCTGGCGTTTAGCATTGTCAAAGCTCTCCACTTTTATATCCTCTGTATCCAGGCTGACAAATTCTCTGAGATCTCTGCCCAAGGTCAGTGACTGTCCCTTGTGAACAAAGCGATGAATCGATTCAGCAGCCTGTCTTCCAGCTGCGATTGCATCAATTGCAAACTTCGGTCCGGTATATACATCACCGCCGACAAAGATATCCGGTTCACTGCTCTGCAGTGTGATCGGATCTGCCTTGGCAGTCTGGTTGCGATTAAGCTCCATTGATGCGCCTTCCAGCAGTCCGCCCCATTCCACACCCTGGCCGATTGCCTCAAACACATAGCTGCACTCAATGGATTCGACTGCAGTCTCATCATATACCGGGGCAAATTTCCCCTCTTTATCAAGAGTAGATACACACTTCCTGAAATCGATGGAAGCGACTGTTCCATTCACTGCATTGATCTTTTTCGGCCCAAAACCATTGTGAATGACAATGCCTTCTTCTTTGGCCTCTGCCACTTCATCTTCAACAGCCAGCATATGTGCCTCATCCTCAAGGCAGAACATTTCAACCTTCTCAGCACCGCAGCGAAGTACTGTTCTTGCGACGTCCATTGCTACATTGCCGCCGCCGATGATAACTGCAGTTCCCTTCAAATCTTCCTTTTCACCGGCATTCACCCTTCTTAGAAAATTAAGTCCTGGTTCAACGCCCCTGCTGGATTCTCCCTCACCACCGGTCATTCTGCCGGCCTGAGCACCAAAGGCCATATAGAATGCTTTATAGCC
>SABF01000218.1 GCA_009929095.1 Erysipelotrichia bacterium | reverse complement strand
TGATAGAAGGACAGCCCGGAATGTGCTGTACTTTCATGTCGTTATTCAGTCTAGTACAAAATGACCTAAAGTAAACAGTTTTTTTCATCTGTTTTTCACCATCAGCATCAGATTTTTTTAACCTCAGATAACATAGAAAAAGAGCTGTACTTCTCTGATGATCAGCCTGTGCAGTTCTCTGATTCATGCAGTATTCTATTTTCATCTGCTTTATGCCGGGTATTTTGCAGAGAGCCTTCATCGCTGATTAAAACACTTCAGACAGAACCTCCGGCACTCAGTATCTTCAGCAGGCAATTTTGCCGTATAGCTTCCTGCAGTTTCTTTCTTCTGTCTGCCCGATGATTTATAAGCAGATTTTCTTTGTCACGCCGTATTCATTTCTTCAGAATAAGTTCAGCAGACGCATTGCTGTATTTCGTTTCGATCAGAATCTGATGAATCCATGGCCCGAAATTGCTGGCATCAGTTAAGACATAGAGTGCATCTATAAACGGAGAGTTTAAAACTTCCTCTTTTTTTTCATAGAGAATTCCCTGCATATAGGCAAGATAAACACGCTGGAACAAATCATCCGCCGCAGTCAGTTCCTTCGCACTCAGATCAGTATTCCGGTTCAGGATTTCTATTATACTGTCAATGTAGGACAATGTAGCACGCTTTGAATATTCCCTGAAATTCAGCAGATTCGCATCTGTCCAGCCGCGCTGACTGGCAGTGCCTTCCACATCAATGGATTCCGTGCGATAGCTGCACATCGTGTCATCCATCTCATATATCCCGACAGCATTCGGATAAATATCCGGCATCGCATGAATAATCTCAGTCATGTCATCTCTGCGGGTGATGATCGGCACATGGCGATGGCCGGAAAGAATCAGCTGTGCCCCGCCATTCTTCAGCACCGTCTTTAAATCGGGATTCTGAATCTGATAAAGTGCAGAGGAGGAAGAAGAAGGCACAGTCAGCACACTGTGATGGCTGATGAAGATCGGCATCAGCTGCTTTTCCTTTGCAGTATTCAGCTGCTGCTTCAGCCAGTCCATGGTGCTGTCCGGCAATACAGCGGTCATACTTCCGCCATTGTCATCCATGGCTAGAAACATCCTGCTTCCAACTGTTCTGGAATAGGAAAGCGTAGCCTCATCTTCAGAGTCTTTTGCCAATATCCCGCTGAATGCATGGGTAAACTGATTTCTGCCGCCGGAAGACAGATCATGGTTTCCGGGAATGGCAATCAGTTCAATGCCGGCATCCTTTATTTCCTTCAGCATCTCAGCCAGGATTTTCAGATCCTCCTGTTTTCCATCATTGGTATTGTCCCCGCACAGGATAAAAACATCCGGATGTTCCCGAACAGCCTGATCAATCAGTGCCTGAGTTATCTCATTATTGTAGGCAATCTGCGGAATAATTCCATCATTGATCTCCTTCTCATTCAGAGCAAAGTGCAGATCAGAGCTGACCATCATTGTAAAGGGTTTACTGGAAGAAACCGATTCGGAAACAGGCCCCTCACTCTCTGAAGGAGATGCAGATATCATACAGCCGGACAGATACCCCAGGACAAGGAACAGCAGGATCAATTTTTTCATAACATCATTGTATACAGCAATTTCTGAAACATCTGCCTTCATGCCTGTAATTGTGTTTTATTATGTGATTTGTTCATTTTGTTAGCACTCTATTACCGAGTGTGCTAAACTGTCTTTGTTTACTTTTACAGAAAGTTATCGAGGATCCTCTATGAATGATATCAAGAAACCTAAGAAGCCTTTGATCTATTATTATGCCATCGTGCTTCTTGTCCTGGCTCTGGTCAATCTATTTGCTATTCCAAGCTATCGGCAGTCACAGGTGAAAATTGTCGACTACAGTGAATTCATGCAGATGACGGAAAACAAGCAGATCAAAGAAGTGCAGGTGGAAAACAGCAAGATACTGTTTACGACAGTATCAGACGGAGACAAGCAGATCTATGAAACACCCCGTATGGATGACAGCGGTCTGACCCAGCGTCTATATGATTCCGGGGCGACGTTCACTGCTGTGGTACAGGAACAGTCCTCTTCCCTGCTCAGCACGCTGCTTACCTGGGTAATTCCAATCATCGGCTTTATCATGCTTGGACAGTTTCTGACCCGGCGAATGATGAACAATGCCGGCGGCGGCAATTCCCTGTCCTTCAATATGGGTAAATCCAATGCCAGAGTCTACATCAAATCCACAACAGGCATCAAATTCGCTGATGTGGCAGGTGAGGACGAGGCCAAGGAATCCCTTCAGGAAATTGTAAAATACCTTCATAATCCAAGCAGCTATACTGCCATTGGTGCAAGCATGCCCAAAGGCATTCTGCTCGTAGGTCCTCCGGGAACCGGCAAGACCATGCTGGCCAAGGCAGTTGCCGGTGAGTCCAATGTCCCCTTCTTCTCCATGAGCGGTTCTGAATTTGTTGAAATGTTCGTTGGTATGGGGGCATCCAAAGTCAGAGACCTCTTCAAGCAGGCCAAAGAAAAAGCCCCTTGCATCGTCTTCATTGATGAGATTGATGCCATTGGCGGCAAGCGTGTAGCAGGCAATGTTGGCGGAAATGATGAACGCGAACAGACACTGAATCAGCTGCTGACCGAAATGGATGGCTTTGAGAACAATACCGGTGTAGTCATCCTGGCGGCCACCAATCGTCCGGAATCTCTGGATCCAGCTCTCCTTCGACCGGGACGCTTTGACCGGAGGGTTCCGGTAGAACTGCCAGACCTGCAGGGACGTGAAGCAATTCTGAAAGTTCATTCCCGGAAAGTGAAAATGGCAGAAGGAATTGATTTCAATTATATCGCCCGTATGGCATCCGGTGCTTCCGGAGCTGAACTGGCTAACATCATCAATGAGGGTGCTCTGAGAGCAGTTCGTGAGAATCGCACAGAAGTAACTCAGAGCGATCTGGAAGAAAGCATTGAAGTGGTATTCGCCGGTTATCAGAAGAAGAATTCCATTCTTACCGATCATGAGAAACTGATCGTTTCCTATCATGAAACCGGGCATGCCCTGGTAGCGGCACTGCAATCACACAGTGCACCTGTCCAGAAGATAACTATC
>SABF01000217.1 GCA_009929095.1 Erysipelotrichia bacterium | reverse complement strand
TTTGCAAATGTAAGTCACTGTATGACTCGTCTCCGTGTTACTGTTAAAAATGCTGAAAAAGTCGGAACTGAAGAACAATGGAAAGCTGAAGGTGCCTAAGGGTCTTGTTATTAAAGGCCAAGGTGTCCAAGATATCTACGGTCCTAAAGTTGACATCTTGAAATCTGATATCTAGGCTTTGAATGAAGTCGGTTTTATATATTTTATTCCACAGTGTAGCAAACAGATTTACCATCATCTCTTTGCCAGGCTGATATGGGCCTTCATTCTGCAGCTTCTTTCCTTCGTTGTTTACCCACCAGAAATCAGATACAACCATTTCACTGCAATTATCTGTCGCTGACTGATATAAGGCACTGAACATATCCGGTTCACAGGTATCATCTGCGTCTAAAAATCCAAAGTATTCACCATGAACCTTGGTCAGCGCATAATTGCGGGCATTCGCTATCCCACCATTTTCTTTGGAATATACAAAGACTCTTTCTGGATTCTCTTTCTGAATCTGTTCAAGAATATCCCCGGTCTTATCAGTTGAACCATCATTAACAGCAATAATCTCAATTGACTTCAGCGTTTGGTTCAGCAGACTGTCCATCGTATGAGAAACAGAGTCTTCGGCGTTATATGCACAGACGATAACACTGACCTGCGGTTTCATTTGGAACTCTCATTCTTTTTGACTGCATTAACACGGTTGAGCAGAACTGCTGCGATCAATGACATGCTTGTGGTAGTCATAAACTGATCCAGCGTATGCCCGCTCATATATGCCGATGCAAACGCAAAGACAATCCCACAGGCATAGCACATCAGTTCCAATGTCACTGTCTGCTTGAAATGCTTCAAAATCATTGCCAGTCCAAATAATGCCAATAAAAGCCACGGTACTACACAAAGCAGCTCACCCGCATAGCCAAGCGTATAGATCTGCTGTTTGAAATCCTGTTCCAGCACAATCGAGCCATTCATAAATGTGGAGTATCCCATGCCGAGTATCTTCTGCTTTTGAGAAAGATTCTTGTTTTTATAGTTGAAGAAAATTGTCTCAATCTGTCTTCCTGACACTCGATCATATACATCCATGAAGGTAACATCGACCCAGAACTTCGGATCATATTTGTAATTATAATAATCAACATAGTACATGGAGGGAACACTCTGAATATATCTGGCCTTGATTCCATATACTTCAAACATGTTGATATAGAAGTTGTTATAGGCAGTGGTGCCAGGCACCAGATCTTCCCCTTCACCAAGCATTGCCTTTCCTTCATCTGCCATGCCATTATCAAGCAATGCAACATCATTCTTGGCATCTACTTTCTGGTTCTGAATTGCCGGAGTATATGGAAGTATTGCACCAAAGCAGGCAGCTGCAATCACACAGAACAAAATCAATTGTTTTCCTGGCTTCTCATGATTCATGACGAAGCCATCAAAGAAATGCAGCACCAGGAAAATCAGAGGTACAATCACTGCGCCATAGGTAGCAACTCTGGTAGAAAGCATCTGCATGCTTATTGACTGTATAACAATCAGGGCACCGATAATTCTCTTTTCCTTTTTCTCTTTTGCCTTGGAAAAATAATAGTATAGAATTGGAAGAATCATGAAGAGAAGAATACCCAGGGTATTGCCTTCATTAAAGAAGAACTTAGATGCCAGGGTTCGAGGGTGATATATTTTATAGATATCTGTAAACCAACTGAAAATATTAGCTACTGTAAATCCATAGTAAGTGCTTCTGCCAAAGACAAAGAGATCACCTATCAGAATCGGAACACTGATAATGCCGGATATTGTACAGAATATTTTCTTTAGAGTATCTGCATTGAAATTCATATGATAAAAACAGTAGATCATTCCGAACGGCATGACCAAGGTGGCGGCATAAGTCAGTTCCTGAAACATACTGAATTTGAAATTAGTAGTAAATCCCAGTGTTTCTGTCAGGGCCAGAGCCTGTCTGCAGTGCAGATAAAAATATGCTGCAAGACATGCCCCATATGAAATCCCGAAGATCAGGGTTTTCTTCTTTTTCTGTTCATGCAGAAAGAAGGTCCAGATAACCAGAATCGGAATTACTATAAATCGGATAATCGTTGAAAAACGCGGAAGTCCAAACCGATCAAGAAAATCATAGATCAGATAATCCATATCAATCAGCGGCTGAATGCAGATCAGAATAACAATCATCCAGCGAAGAATTGATTCCTGTTTTGTTCTGCTTTTGAGTTTTTCCATCTTTCCTCTCATTTACAGTATATTTATAAACTGTTTCAATATTTCTTCATTTGGATATTTATAATTCTTCAGTTTCTGTTTCATCTGTTTCAGCTGGTCCGGCTGTTTCAGAACATCCTGCAGTCCGATATTCAAAGCGTTCTGACTGTTTTCCACAATCCAACCGCATTCTGAAGAAGTGATTTGCTCTCTTGCTCCGCTGACATCGGTCATCAGAACCGGAGTTCCTGCCAGCAGACTTTCATTAACAATCGTCGCAAATCCCTCATACAGGCTTGGCAGTACAAAGAGATCACAGGCTGCGATGTCACTGTACGGATTCTGTTTATAGCCAAGGAATACTACATGTTTCATTCCTTCTGACTGTGTGCGAAGCTTTGTTTCTTCTTCACCGCCACCGATTAAATACAACGTATGGCGATACCCGTTATGATAAGCCAGACTGCTGGCTTCAAGCAAGCGTTCTATTCCCTTCTGGGGATGAAATCTGGCGACCGTTATTATATTGGGAACAGAAGATCCTTTGATGTCATCTGTTACTTCCTTCATACCCTGCTTTACTTTACTAATATCCATCAGGTTATGAATTGCTATGCCATTAGTTATATTGAAGACAGACTCATAAGCATCAAGAGCCTGCTGGCTATCTGCAATATTCAAATCAATCTGACTAAGTGCCCGCTTCACCAGCGGCATGTGATTCTGTGAATAGTTGCATACACTGTAATCTGTCAGCACCCAGTTGATTTTTCTTTTAGAATTCCCTGCAGCAGTAAAAATAGTGCAAAATCCTTCTTTCGCTGCCACTTCTACATCATATGGTTTCATTATGATTCTGCTGCGTTCCTTCTGAATACGTTTTGT
This sequence comes from Erysipelotrichia bacterium, assembly GCA_009929095.1. Classification (GTDB taxonomy): domain Bacteria; phylum Bacillota_I; class Bacilli_A; order Erysipelotrichales; family Erysipelotrichaceae; genus Bulleidia. Next base: position 28 of record SABF01000217.1, on the reverse strand, counting down.
AATCAGTCCGGTCTTCATGTATATAAGC
>SABF01000216.1 GCA_009929095.1 Erysipelotrichia bacterium | reverse complement strand
AAACTGAACGCATTGTAAAGGAGATGGAACAGAAATGAAGAAGACCTATCTGATTACTGGCTGTGCGGGATTCATCGGAACCAATTTTGTTTATTACATGCTGAAAAAGCATGAGGATATCCTCCTGGTAAATCTGGATAAGCTTACTTATGCAGGAAATCTGGAAAATTTGAAGGATGTGGAGAAGGATCCTCGCCATGTTTTTGTTCAGGGCGATATCTGTGATAAGGAACTTGTTAAAAATCTGATTGATCAGTATGATCCGGATTATGTCATTAACTTTGCGGCAGAGTCCCATGTAGATCGTTCGATCTATAATCCGGAAGTGTTCGTGGCAACCAATGTCATGGGTACTGTTAATCTTCTTCAGAGATGCAAGGAAGCCTGGTATGACGCTGAGAAGCATATCTGGAAAGAGGGCAAAAAATTTCTTCAGGTCTCTACTGATGAAGTGTACGGAGCATTGGGCGCTGAAGGATACTTCATGGAGTCAACACCTTTGAACCCGCATAGTCCATACAGTGCATCCAAGACAAGTGCGGATAACTTTGTAAAGGCGTTCCATGATACGTATGGCATGCCGATTAATATTACCCGCTGTTCTAACAACTATGGTCCATATCAGTTCCCTGAAAAATTGATCCCGCTGATGATTAATAATGCCAGACATCATAAAAATCTCCCGGTATACGGAGACGGTATGCAGGTTAGAGACTGGCTTTATGTTGAAGATCACTGCAAGGCGATTGATATGGTATCAGCCAGCGGAAAGTCAGGCGAAATCTACAATGTCGGCGGTCATAATGAGAAACCCAATATCTTTATTATAAAGACCATTATCAGCGAATTGCATGAGCGTCTGAAGGATGAAGGCATCAGTGAAACGCTGATCCAGCACGTAACAGACAGATTAGGTCATGACCGCAGATACGGTATTGATCCTTCCAAAATCAAAGCGGATCTTGGCTGGTATCCCGAGACACCATTTGAAAAGGGAATTATCCTGACCATCGACTGGTATCTGACTCACGAGGAATGGATGAATCGTATTACCAGCGGAGATTATCAAAAGTACTATGATACGATGTATCAGAATAGATAAATAGAACGGAGCGAGATAGATGCAGTATGATGCAGTTGTTGTAGGAGCCGGATATGCTGGTGCAGTATCAGCGAGAAGGCTGGCAGATGCAGGCAAACATGTCCTGATCCTGGAGAAGCGCAGTCATATTGGCGGCAATGCTTATGACTTTATAGATGAAAACGGTGTGAGACGTCATGAATATGGTCCACATCTGTTTCATACCAATTCTTCTAGAGTTATAGATTATCTTTCCCGTTTTACACAGTGGTATCCCTATGAGCAGCGAGTGCTCGGCTATGTAGAGGAGAAACTTGTCCCGATCCCATTCAACCTCACTTCAATTGAGAGATGCTTTGAATTTGAAAAGGCAGAGCATCTGAAGGATGCACTGATTGAAACATACGGCATGGAAAAGAAAGTTCCAATTCTGGAACTTAGAAAAAATCCAGATCCGGAGATTAATGAACTGGCAGAATTCATCTTTGAGCATGTATTCAAGTACTACACTATGAAACAGTGGGGTTACAGCGCCGATCAGATTGATCCGACGGTTACTGCAAGAGTCCCGGTTCACATCTCTTATGATGATCGATATTTTCAGGATACGTTTCAGCAGATGCCGAAAGAAGGATATACTGCAATGTTTGAGCATATCCTCATTCATCCGAACATTGAGATCCGACTGAACACTGATGCCAATGAACTTCTGGAAGTAGATACTGAAAAGAAAGAGATTCGCTTTGAAAATGAAAAATATGACGGCATTGTCATATATACCGGAATTGTTGATTCACTTCTGAAATACCAGCTAGGAGAACTTTCATATCGCTCTCTCTGGTTTGAAAATGAGACGGAGGATGGTGACTATCAGCCTGCTGCAACAGTAAACTATCCGACACCTGAAAGCCAGCATGCCTATACTCGCATTACTGAATATAAGCACATGATGGAGGATCCGCCAAAAAACAAGACCACCATTGCAATTGAATATCCATTTGAATATATTCGTACCGCCGAGAAGGGCAATGTTCCATACTATCCGGTGTTTACTGAAGAATCAAAACAGAAATACCAGAAATATGCAGAGCTGATCAAGCCAATCACTAATCTCTATCTTCTTGGAAGACTATCCGAATATCGGTATTACAATATGGATGCCTGTGTAGAAGCTGCACTGGATTTCACAGAAAAACTGCTTGGCGTGAATGAAAATTCTGAAAAGCACTGAAAATGCTTGCCTTATCTGCCAGTCTATGGTCTAATAGGATTACGCTTGATATTACTATTATTTTAGAAGTTCAATATTGACCCGTTGAGGGACTCGATTATATCCAAAGAAAGCGAGCCCCTTTTATGTACAGAAAACAAATGAACTTCATAGAATCAAAAATCAGACATGCATTATATGCATGGATTACTTTTATTTTGGGAATGATCTCCGGTGCAGATTGCCTGAGAGAATCTGATAACCGGCAGTACAGAGGATACAGTATCCCATTTCGCGCCTTCACTGCACTTCAAAATGTGGACCCATTAGCGGACACCGGTGATGAGCAGGAATGGATTGGTGCTGCATTATTCTGCCCGGGGTTTGGATTATCTCCATTCCGAGGTGAGGTATGAAGCATACTGGTTCAGAAACTCGAGAACTGAAACAGGAAGCTAGTATTCTGCTTTGGAAAATGGCCCTGACCGCAATCTTTCTATTACTGGCATTTACGAAGTTGTTTGGTATTCTGCAGATTTCAGACAATCAGATGAATCCGGGACTGAAGGAAGGCGATCTCGTTCTGTATTACCGCATCCCTGCAAAACTGAGCCGCAGTGACGTGGCAGTAGTCGATGTCAGCGGTTCTGCCGCGGCAAGAAGAGTGGCTGCAGTAAACGGGGATACGGTAGATATTCAGGATGGAGGTATCCAAATTAATGGATATCTTCAGCAGGAGCCGGAGATCATTTCTGCTACTTATCAATATCGCGAAGGAATTCCATTTCCAATCACACTGGAAAAAGGACAGGTATTTGTCCTCGCGGATGCGAGGACAGATGCCGAAGACAGCCGTCTATATGGACCTGCAGAAG
>SABF01000215.1 GCA_009929095.1 Erysipelotrichia bacterium | reverse complement strand
CCGGCAAGCCATAAAATGCATAGATGCATGATCAGATCACTGCTGTTCGGAAGGCGCAGACTGAAAGAATGCTTTTTATTTCTTTTCTTCTGTTCCACTGCTTCTCTATCCTGTGAATATCTGTATTCTGTCATCTCTGCAATTGTAGCATAGTTGTGTTTCAGCTGATGCTTTGACCATACTGCCTTCGATGTCTTCATCAATATGTGCGCTGTCAGCGCTTACATGCTTTATAACCGACACAATCGATGTAAATAAGTTGAAAATGCCATTTCTTCTGATAAAATATTACGTGGCTGAAAAGGACACTATATGCTAATTAATAACGATACAATCATAAAGGATGACAGTGCGCTCATCCGTGAAAAATCATTGCCAGTTTCACTTCCGCTTTCGAAAGAAGATTCTGATCTTCTTGAATCTCTCTTTCAATACGTCAAGGACTCAACCGATCCGGAAATTGCAGAAAAGGAAAATCTGAGAGCCGCCGTCGGCATCAGTGCCATCCAGGTCGGAATAAAAAAACAATTGACGGCAGTCATCATTAAGGAACAGGATAAAGATGGCGATGAAGTTACCGTACAATATGAACTTGCCAATCCAAGGATAGTATCATCCAGTGTGCAGCAGGCATATCTTGAAGGCGGTGAAGGCTGTCTTTCTGTCGCAGAAGATCATCCCGGCTATGTTGTTCGAAGCGCCAGGATCACGGTCAAAGGTTATGATCTGCTTCAGAAAAAAGATGTTACGATCAGAGCACGGGGCTATGAAGCAATTGTTCTTCAGCACGAGCTTGAACATTTTAAAGGCATTCTGTTCTATGATCACATCAATCCTGAAAACCCATTTCCAAAGATCGCAGATGCGCAGGTCATCTAGCATCAGCAGGTTGCATATAACGATGCAATTAAATGACTCCCTGACTTATCGTGTGCTATAATCTGAACTAGCAGAAATACATATTTTTATTCAGACAATTCATTTCAGTTGGAATGCTCTTTCCGCTGAACATCAGAAACGGAGGATTATTTATGATTTCTAAAGAGACAAAAAATACGAAAGAAACTAAGAAAGAAGCCAAACCCGGACGACCGGTCAGATACACTCAGGTAAAAGAACCCGATTATAATCAGAATGCAGTCAATCACGATACAGATACCATGGTTTATGCCATGGGCGGTCTTGGCGAAGTCGGCAAGAACATGTACTGCATTGAACACGCTGATGAAATTATCGTTGTGGACTGCGGTGTTCTGTTTCCAGAAGATGAACTGCTCGGTGTTGACTATGTCATCCCTGATTTCTCCTATCTGGTAAAGAATCAGCAGAAGATCAAGGCACTGATTATTACGCACGGTCATGAAGATCATATAGGAGGCATTCCCTTCTTCCTGCAGACGATTCATCTAAAGGAGATCTATGCACCTGCCTTTGCTAAAGCACTGATCGAAAAGAAACTGGAAGAACATCGTCTTCTCAGAGCCTGCAAAATTAATGAAATCAACAGCGACAGCAGAATTCATACGAAGTATTTTGATATTGGATTCTACAACACGGTACACTCAATTCCAGATGCACTGGGAGTTTTGATCAACACACCGAACGGTCGCATCGTTGAAACCGGTGACTACAAATTTGACATGACGCCAATCGGAACAGAATCTGATTTTCAGAAAATGGCATATATTGGACAGATCGGTGTAACTCTTCTGATGGACGACTCCACCAACTCCGGTGTTCCGGGCTCATCTATATCTGAAAAGAAAGTAGCTGCGGCAATTCTGGAACAAATTCGCAAGACACCTGGAAGACTGATTGTTTCAACTTTTGCCTCCAACGTACTCAGACTGAATCAGATACTGGAAGCCGCTGTTGCATGCGACCGTAAAGTTGCTGTATTTGGGCGCTCAATGGAAAACGTCTGTGATATTGGAAGAAAACAAGGTGTTATCAAGATTCCTGACAGCAGTTTTATATCTGGAAATGAATTGAATACTCTGCAGGCCAACCGCATCTGCATCGTCTGCACCGGAAGCCAGGGCGAACCCATGGCAGCTCTGAGCAGAATTGCCAATGGCACCCATCGTTTCATTAAAATTATTCCTGGCGATACTGTTCTATTCTCTTCCAACCCTATTCCCGGAAATGGAGAATCTGTTTCTGCTGTCATCAACCAGCTGACACGAATCGGTGCCAATGTTGTTGTCAACAGCCCTCTGACCTCCTTCCATACAACTGGACACGCTCCTCAGGAAGAGCAGAAACTGATGCTTAACCTGATCAAGCCAAAATATTTCATGCCTGTACATGGCGAATACAAGATGCTGGTACAGCATTCTGCTACTGCGCAGATGTGCGGTGTTCCTAAAGATCGCTGTCTGATCTGTTCCAATGGAGATATCGTTATTCTGAGAAATGGGGAATGCTTCATTGCCAATGAGCGAATTCAGACTGATGCAATTTATGTAGATGGCAATGATACAACAGGTCTCAGTACCAGTGTAATCAAAGATCGTCAAATCCTTGCAGATTCAGGACTTGTGGCAGTGATTGTCACAATTGATTCCCGTTACAACAAGATTCTCTGCCGGCCTTCAATTGTTTCCCGCGGTTTTGTCTACATTAAGGAGAATCAGACTCTGCTGAAGGAAGCTGAACTGGTTGTCTATGATGCCTTAAAAAAGAAGATGCAGCAGCGCACTACATTCGGCGATCTGAAAAACTGCATCCGTTCCAGTCTGGAACCATTCCTGTTCCAGCGTACCAATCGCAATCCGATTGTTATTCCTGTCATTCTGAATCAGAAGGCAGCCATTGCCCAGATTCAGGCACGCACTTCAGGAAAACGGACTTCTTCAAAAGCATCTGCTGCTAAGTAATCTGCTTTATCCATCCTCTGATCAGGATGGATTTTTTATTAAAGTCTTAATTTGCGGAATAATCCGAAACTATGCCACAGTAAATCAGATATTCAGAAGATTTCCATGCTGTTTTGATTTAAAGTGATTATTCTTCTGAATTTGCATTCCCTGTCAGCTTTATCTGAGTGCAGCTCGCAGACAGAGTGAACTAAGGAATTTGACTGTGCTGTTTTTATTGTCAAACCGGGTCAGATTCTGCAGAATCCTGATTTTAAACCTGCCATCAAAGAAAGCAGTGCATCTCTCATATCTG
>SABF01000214.1 GCA_009929095.1 Erysipelotrichia bacterium | reverse complement strand
GTGCTGCATGGATGGGCATTCATGCTGTGAAGTGTATTGTTCTCAATCATCTTTCAGCCATGGAACATTGAATATACACCATCATTTATCGGTATACTCGGTATTGTCTTTGTTGTGATTGTCGGCAATGTATTGGCATTTACTGCTTATATGCGGGGTGTCAATATGATTGGACCAGGTCTTGGCATTCTGTATGGGTTTGCTGAACCCGTTACTGCCGCAATTGTTACAGTTCTGTTCATGGGCAGTGTCTTCACCATCTGGGATGCACTTGGCTTTGCTGCGATATTTGCCATGCTGGCACTGATCTCATACAGTGAGAAGAAAAAGGCTGCAGTACCGCTCCGAAATGAAAAGAATCCGATATAATCGAATTCTTTTCAGGAGAAAAATACAAATGCTGCGGATAGATCAGCCTTTGACACTGCCAGCGGTAACACCTTTAATAATGAACTTTGACAGACACAGGTAGACAATAGCTACAGGTACAATTGCGATTACGATCATCATGTATACTTTTCCCATATCAAACTTCAGGAAATCCGCACTTCTCAGCTGAGCAATCAGGATTGGAAGAGTCTTCTTTGAATCTGTCTTCAATACCAGAGAAGGAACGAAGTAGTTGTTCCATGATGCAACAAATGCGAAGATCGCCTGCACGGCAAGCGCCGGCTTCATAATTGGAAGAACAATCGTGTTGAATGTTTTAAATTCGCCGCAGCCGTCGATTCTGGCAGCTTCAACAATAGATTTCGACAGATTGGACTGCATATAAGACATCATGAAGTAGAAGACGACAGGTGCCGCCATGGATGGAATAATAAGAGGAATCATACTGTCCATCAGATTCATCTTGTTCAGCAGATTCAGGAATCCAAGAGTCATAACCTGACTTGGAATCATCATAATCATCATGATGAATGTATACGCAACTTTTTTAAGCTTGAAATCATACATATAGATGCCATAGGCCGTAAGGGCTGAAACATAGACAGTCAGAGCTGCTGCACACGAGGCAATGAAAAGTGAATTCCAGATACCTGACAGTACCGGCAGGTTTTTATCACCAAGCAGATTCTGAAGATTGATGAAGAATGAACTTCCCGGAAGCCAGGAGAATCCTTTGGATATCTCAGAATTGGAGCGTGTTGAATTGATAATCAGGATATAGAAGAAGAACAGGCACAGAATAGCCAGAACTGTCAAAACAATATAGCAGATCACTCGGCGAATCGTCAGATTGCGCCTAGCATGATTTTCCTGAATGTTGATGTCGTCTCTTGCTTTCATATATCTACTGCCTTATCCTTTCCGCCTGTCAGTGCCTTGAATACGATCATGCTCAGCACTCCTGTTATGATAAACAGAACCACCGACAGAGCACCGGCCATTCCATAGTTTTTACTGTATAAGTGAGAATTTAAATCCATAATAAGTGTTGTACTTGTGTGATTCGGGGTTCCCTTGCCATTGGTCAATACCTGCGGTACATCGAACATCTGCAGGCCGCCGATCAGGGATGTGATTACTACATAAATGAAGATTGGTTTAATCGTAGGAATCGTTATCTTTCTAAAGATTTGGAAATGGGAAGCACCGTCAATTTCTGCGGCTTCAAACAGTGACTGATCGACGCCCATGATCGCAGCCATCAGCATGATCGTAGTATTGCCAAACCACATCATGAAGTTCATCAGTCCGACTAATCCTCGGGTGCCGCTGACGCTGGACATGAATCGATACGGTTCAGACAGTATGCCAAGGTTCATCAGCAGACTGTTGATTGGTCCATTATCTGCAAATAATGTAAAAAACAGCATTGCGAATGAAGCAGCCATAATGACATTAGGCAGATAGATAACAGTTTTGAAGAATCCGGTTGCCTTCAGACGAAGTCTGACATCTGTAAACCAGACTGCCAGAAGCAGAGATACCAGAATCTGAGGAACAAATCCGATCACCCACAGTATCATGGTGTTTCCGGCATACTTCATGATGTCACTCTGAAAGACAGTCGCATAGTTTGCCAGGCCGACAAAATTCGGACCGATTATATTTAAACCTGAGCGATAGTTTTCAAAGAAACTGTTGTAGATCGTATTGAACAGCGGGATCAAAGAAAACAGTGTATAAACTGCAAAGAACGGAATCAGGAACAGATATCCATATTTGCTGTATCGAGGTGATTTTCCTTTCTTGTTTTTTCTGCTAACTGTCATAAAGATTTGTGCCCCCTTCTATAATGAATTGAAGAACAGCGGGAGGGAGCAATATCCCTCCCGCTCTGTCAGTTCAGGCTGTTCAGTCTGTAGTCAGATCAGGATACTTAACTTTTGCGGCTTTATAGAAGTTCTGCAGTGCTGTGTCATAATCAACATTGCCATCATAGTAATCCTTCATAGCGCCCTGGAATTCTTCATTGAGACCCTGGTCATAAGCAGAAATGTTGTCCATGGAAATGTTTTTAGCTGCTTCGCAGTACATTCCAAGAGGATTCTGTCCGCCAAGGAATGCGGAGCTGAAATCGCTGGATGCCATTTTTTCCATAACCACGGAGTTATTGGCAAAATCATTCTTCTCTTCAACTATCTTTGTTAAAGTGTCTTCGTCACAGCAGATTGTCTTCATGATGTCAGCAACGATATCCGCATCATCAGTTCCTGCCGCTGCGCACAGCCATGTGCCGCCCCAGTTATAAGACTGCGGGCCTACCGTAGCAGCCCAGTCGCCATATGTTCCATTGCCAACTTCTTCTTTTCCGCCAGCATCAACGGATGTATCGAGAGAGTTGCCATTCATTACGAAGTCAACGCCCCATGCCGGCATAAAGTAGCCGAACACATTTCCCTTTGATCCCATTCCTGCTGCCCATGCATCGTTCCAGAGGGATGTTTTATTGTTGTAGCCTTTCTCCGTGAAATCCTTAGTCTGCTTAACCCATGCTTCAAGCTGCGGATCAATCTGAACCTTATTGCTGGAATCTACCCAAGGATTCGATACGTTATTGGAGAACACACGGTAGGAATCATCATATCCGGAAACCATCGTATATCCGGCTTCCTTGACCTTTTCTGCTGTTGCATCAAAGTCATCCCAGGAGCCGATTGACTTCTGTACTTCAGCCGGATCATCAGATCCAAGAACCTGCTTAGCAATGGAGCGACGATAGATGTATAGACC
>SABF01000213.1 GCA_009929095.1 Erysipelotrichia bacterium | reverse complement strand
GGTATATACCATGACAGTTGAGATGCTTCGCATCTTTATCTGGTGGGTTGGCTTTTCTGCTGCAATCAACAATATTATTTCAATTCGTCAGGCGCAGAAGCAGGTTTTCATAGCCAATGTCATTTCCATCTCGGAGAATCTTTTCATTGCCTTATTTGCATTTCTGCTGCCGATGCTGATGGGCATTGATGGGATCTGGTTTGCTTATCCAATTGCGGAAATTGCCAATCTGCTGATCATATATTTCTCCATAGTTTATACATTGAAACATCTGCCGCATAATTCCGGTGACTGGGCAGGACTTGGCAAAGAATTTTCATTATCTCTGGAAGACAGCGTATCGGTACAGGTAAATAATATAGCTGAAGTAATAAATGCATCTAAGAGTGTTTCCGAGTTTCTTAAGAAGCATGATTTTAACGATAGAATCTGCAATTGTGCCGGACTGGCTGTAGAAGAAATGGCCGGTAATATTGTGGAACATGGATTTAAGGATAAACGTAAGCACATTATTGATATTTACCTTGCAATCGATAGTAAGTCATGTGTCATTCGAATCAGAGATGACTGCAGAATGTTTGATCCGACTCAGTATATGAAACAATTCACCCCGGAAGATCCGTATAAAAATGTGGGCATTAAACTGGCTTCCAAAATAGCAGAAGAAGTGAAGTATCAGCGTCTGCTCGGATTTAACTACCTGACAGTTGGTTTCTAAATTACATGAGAGTATAAGTTTTCGAACTGGACATACTCCGGGAATTGAACTGAGAGTCTTGAAGCGATTGAGATCAGATTGGGATCATGCGGTCTGATCTTTTCTTCTGCGGCCAAGTTTGAATATATGCAGATGCATAACATATGGCTGATCTGCTTTCACCTGCATTCCAGCGCCGAGCATACTAAAGTCAAAATACAATCTGACGATTTAACAACAATGAAAAGGGTAAAACATCGGAATGAAATAAATGCTGCTGTCATAGACAGGATCATGAAATATTTTATGAAATTGCGGCGATTCTGATATGAATCGGAAAATACAGTCTGGCGCGTCTGATTTTATTTGCCTTGCTTAATGCGAGCAAAGCTGACTGCAAATTTGGTTGTGATGTACTGTCTTCTCCAATAATGATTCTAATCAGTCTGCTCGCAGCTTTATTCACGGCATGATATTCTTTACATGTATCGCTGGTGAAATCGTAGATTGCGATCATGGGTGTGCTCAGATGATATTGAGCAAGTCAGTTTGTTTATATCAGAAATGATCTATCTGAGCTGTGAAACGGTCTTGATGGCAGAAATATTAATTTTGCCGCATTCGAAGCTCTAAACCAGCGATGATACATCTATATTCAAGGAGAAAAAATGAAAATTGCCGTAATTACCGGTGCAAGTTCCGGTCTTGGAAGTGAGTTTCTGAAACAGCTTGCGGATGATGCCAGTATTGAAGAATTCTGGGTGATCGCCAGAAGAAAAGAAATGCTGGAAGCGTTGCAGCAGTTTACTGTGAAGAAAGTCAGACCGGTATGTCTGGATCTGACGCTGAAGGAGTCAATTATTTATCTTCAGGATCTTCTGAAACAGGAGAATCCCATTGTCAGTGTACTGGTGTGTGCAGCTGGCCTTGGCAAAGTTGGTGCCACGGAAGAAATCTCCATGGAAGACAATGATCGAATGATTGATCTGAACTGCAGGGTGGCTGTGGATGTTACCACTGCCTGTTTTCCATATCTGAGAAGAAATTCAAGGATTATAGAAATCTCTTCTGCATCTGCCTTTTCTCCTATGCCAGGGATCAATGTATATGCTGCTTCAAAAGCGTTTCTTCAGTCCTACACTAAAACGCTGCATCATGAAATGCTGCCCAAGGGAATCCATGTAACCTGCGTCTGTCCTTACTGGATCAAGGATACAGAATTCATCAAAGCCGCAACAAAAGCGTCAAGGAAGTACTATCGTCATTTTCCTCTGGCATCAGTCTCACAGTCTGTTGTGCGCATGTCACTGCAGGCGTCTAAGCTGAATCTCTGGGTATGCACACCGGGAATTGTCTGCACAGCGGATCGTTTTTTTGCGAAGTTCATTCCTCATTTTGTCTATGTTCCGCTCATGGATCTAATCAGCAGAATTTGATAGTATTTGCATGCTTGACGTGCACGCATGTACAATTACTTTATGGAAAAGATTGTATCTAAAGACAACGCCCGCGTAAAACGCTGGACTGCCCTGAAGGAAAAGAAAGAACGGGATCGTTCCGGCTGTTTTCTTGTCGAAGGAGAGCATCTGATTCAGGAAGCCCTGACTGCCGGCACAGTTGACACAATTATTACAGATCTGGAAGAATCACCATTTGATTTTGCTGAACAGGTCCAGGTTGCTGAACCAGTCATGAAAAAATTGGTATCCAGTGTTTCCGGATCTCATATTGCTGCAGTGTGCCGAAAATTGGAACAGGCTCCATTGCAATTCCGCCGTCTTTTACTGCTGGATGGCATTCAGGATCCGGGTAACCTTGGCACATTGGTTCGTACAGCCGTATCGTTCTCCTTTGATGCGGTATACTGTTCACCTGAATGTGCGGATTTATACAATGAAAAAACAGTTCGTTCCACACAGGGAGCGCTGTTTCATATTCCGGTGATACGAGTAGATCTGTCTGATCTTATCCTGCAGCTGAAAGCTGAAGGAGTTGAGACAGTATGTACAGCACTGGATGGTTCACGGCCGATGACCGTTATTCCGCCTTCAGAAAAGATGGCTTTTATTCTTGGCAATGAAGGAAGCGGTGTATCAAAGCACCTGCAGGAGATCTCGGACGTTCGCATGCGGATTGAAATGGATGGGTTTGAGTCTCTGAATGTTGCAGTTGCTGGCGGAATCGTTATGTACCAGTATCGAAACAGATAAAGAGAGGGAAATATATGTGCGGAATCGTTGGATTCAGCGGTGTCCATCAGGCGGCACCAATTCTTCTGGAAGGGTTATCCAAACTTGAATATCGCGGTTATGATTCGGCTGGACTTGCTGTGCGCGATGGGGTGGCTGAAACCGAAATTGTAAAAGCAAAAGGCAGACTGGCAGTGCTGTCCGAGAAAACAGATCATGGGATGGCACTGAAGGGTGACTGCGGCATCGGTCATCCCAGATGGGCATCTCACGGGGAACCATCCGAGAATAATGC
>SABF01000212.1 GCA_009929095.1 Erysipelotrichia bacterium | reverse complement strand
CTCTTCAGCGCCTCCATTGTCGTTATAGCCATAGCAATTCCGGTTGTTAAAAATGAATATGTAAAGAGGAGGGGACGCCATGCTTGAAATCAGTCATCTGACGGTCACCTTTAATCAGGGAACAGTAAATGAGAAGAAAGCAATTGATGATCTGAGCTTTACTCTGAATGACAGTGACTTTGTCACGATCATTGGTTCCAATGGGGCAGGTAAGTCTACGCTGTTGGGGGCGATCGCTGGCAATGTTGAAGTTTCTTCCGGTACCATTCTGAATAATGGTTTTGATATGACTCACGAGGCGGAGCATAAACGGGCACAGTATATCGGCAGATTGTACCAGGATCCATTGAAGGGAACTGCACCGCATATGACTATTGAAGAAAATCTTGAACTGGCCTATTCCCGGGGCAGACGCATGCGGCTTGGTCTTGGCAGCAGAAAAGAAGATGAGAAACTATTCGTGAAAGCATGCGCAAAACTTGGCCTCGGTCTTGAAGATCGCATGAAGAGTGAGGTGGGGCTGCTGTCCGGCGGCCAGCGTCAGGCACTGACACTGCTGATGGCTACTTTGCAGACACCGGAACTTCTGCTTCTGGATGAACATACCGCAGCGCTTGATCCAGTTACTTCTGACAAGATTATGGGGATTACTCAGAATATTGTAAAGGAACACGGAATTACGACACTGATGGTTACTCACAATGTGGAAAATGCACTGAGGTATGGAAATAAGACACTTGTGATGTCACAGGGAAAGATACTGAAGATTCTGGAAAAAGAGGAGCGGAAAAACATGACAATTACAGATGTCATGAAGCTGTACAATTCAGCCGGAGATTCTCTTTCTGATACTGCAGTGCTTGGATAATATGGCTAAGAAGGAAGATAAAACAAACGCCATGCGCATTCTGGATGCGGCCGGCATTGTCTATACGGTTCATTCCTATGAAACTGAAGACGGAAAGATCGACGGTGTTTCAGTTGCCCTGAAATGCGGAGAAGATCCGGATACCGTATTCAAGACACTGGTCACTGCGGGAGACGATCGGAATTTCTATGTCTTTGTAATTCCCGTTAAGGATGAACTGGATCTGAAGGCATGTGCGAGAAGTGTCAGCGTCAAATCCATTGAAATGATTCATATGAAGGATCTGTTAGGGATAACTGGATATATTCATGGCGGATGCAGTCCGATAGGCATGAAAAAGAAATTCAAGACAGTATACGATGAAACAATTGAACTGTTTGATACCGTACTGGTGTCAGGCGGCAGAGTGGGGCTGCAGGTGGAACTGAATCCCCGGGAGCTGCTTCAGATTACCGAAAGAAGTACAGCTGCTCTGACGAGAAATTGATTCGAGTTTTGTGAAATTGCATCATCGGTGACAGAGAAATCGCTGATATAAACATGCTCAGCGATTTTTTGCTGCAGACAAGATGAATCATTGATGTGTTTTCCAATAAAAAAACCCGATTTCTCGGGTTCAGTTCAAACGCTTGATGCCTTCCAGTTTCTGCTGGTAGACGTTGTTGATTTCCATTGACCTCTCTTTTTCAATGCGTCTCTGTTCACGAACAGATCCTTCGAATTGCTCCAGCCGATCCTTTTGATCCTTGATATCCTGTTCCAGATCGGCTTTGATAATAAGCTGCTCCTCAATCGCATCGCGGTGTTCATTATCGATATCAATTCGTCTCTGCACAGCTTCATTCCTTAGGTTTTCTTCCTGAAGCTTTAGCTGATCAAGATGTCTTTTGAATTCGTCAGTCTCTGCATCAAACTTTTCCTGGCGCTGATTTGCCTGCTCTTTTAGAGACAGGGATTCAGAATATTCAGCGGCATTGGCTTTGGCGTATTCTTTGTTCAATTCCTTCATGTTGTTTTCATGAGTGGCAATTAGTGCATTATGGATGTCATTGACCGTTTTGCGCTTTACATCATCCAGATCTTGTTCCAGAGCGGCACGCTTTGCCAGAAGAACCTTCTTTTCCGCATTGTGGGCATCACGAAGATCGTTTATTTCTACTGCTTCTGCCTTCTTCAGCGCTTCAATGGAAAGCGTCATAGTCTCTTCCGCTTTGCTGGTTTCGAATGCTTCTTTCTCAAGCCGCTGCTGAGCAACTTCCTGACGTGATTTCAGGAAATCTTGCAGTTCACTGTATTTTTCTTTATAGAAATCTTCGGTAATCTTCTGCTGACGAAGCAGATTGTCGAGCTGTTCTTCGAAGGCACGTTTCTTTTCGCGATATTCTTTCTCAGCAATCTTGCGCTTCTTTTCCAGGAGTTTGTCATTCACCTTTCTCTGGCGTTCGATGATTCTGCTGATCCGGGCAGTTTCATTGTCCTTTTCCTGCTGAAGAAGGAATATTTCCTGCTCAATCTTTTTCTGCTCTTCCTGCTTTTCCTTATCATATTCAACAGATGCCTGCTCAAGTTTGCGCTTCTGGTTTTGAATATCCTGCGTTTTGGCTGCAATCGCCTCTTTTATTTTTGCAAGTTCAGCTTTATGGGCGTCAAGTAACATCGATGTATTCTGAATAAACTCTGCCTGGCTCCTGGCAAATACGGTTTCCTTATTCTTAATTTCATTCCTAAGAGTCTTTTCCTGCTGATCCAGTTGCAGTTTCAAATCAGCATTTTCCTGATCCTTCTTAGCCTGAGCTGCAGAGACTCTCTGGACTTCTGCGGCGATGTCATGTTCCAGCTTGGCATTGGTATTCTGCAGATCGGCGATTCTGGTTGCAGCAGCCTGTTTCAGCTGCTCCAGTTCTTCTGCATGTTTCCGGAGTCTGTCTTTCTCATCATTCTGCAGTTTGATCCGGCGAATGTTATTTTCCTTGACTTTATCTTCGTATTCCGTCTGTGACCGATTGATGAAGTCGGTAATTTCTGTGTTCAGCTTTTCGTTATCCTGCTTAAGCTTTAATACTTGAGCATTGAGGGCCGCGGTCTTACCTTCAATGTCATACTGTTTCTTGGCTTCTTCCGCAAGTTTCAGGAATTCCTCAGCCTGCTGGTCAGAATATTTACGAAGTTCGTCATCTGCCTGGGCAAGTGCTTCCTGCTTATGCTTATTTCTGCTGCTGATCAGCTGGTCATGTTCCTGACGAATTCTGATTCGCTCTTCCTGAAGATGTTTGAGCTGGGTTTCATGATCTGCCTTATTCTTCTGCAGAGAATTCTCCATGTCGTCATAAGCATTGC
>SABF01000012.1 GCA_009929095.1 Erysipelotrichia bacterium | reverse complement strand
GTACAGCAGTGCTGCACTCAGGGCAATGGCTTTGGAACTGCTCAGATCATTGATCACAGACTCGAGTACCAGCGGCGGAAACAATGCAGTGGCAACTGCACCGGCAATAGCCAGAAGAGTAATCAGGATCATCCAGGGATGGGCATGAAGAATCCGTTTCAGCACATTCATCAGATGGTTTTCAGTGCGCTGCATCAAGATCGCCTCCTTCCGTCTGTCTGCTGTACAGATCCTGATAATCAGGATTTGTCTTCATCAGCTGTTCATGAGTTGATACCTGTACCGCTTCATCATCCAGAAACAGTACAGTCGGAAAATTTGGAAAGTGCCTGAGACGATGGGAGATCAAAAGAATAATATGATCTTGGGAAATTTCTCTGATATGTTCCATGATCTGATCTTCGGTATGCGAATCGACTGCAGAAAATGGATCGTCAAGCACCAGGAGTTTCCCTGCATGTGCCAGAGTTCTGGCCAAAGCAGTCCTTGCCTGCTGACCACCGGAAAGCTGCACTCCGGAGGCACCGGCAGGAGTATCTGCACCCTGAGGCATCTCTGCAATTTCATCACTCAGACATACCTGCGAAAGATACGGAATCGGATCGATGTGTTCCCCCAGGCAGATATTCTCACGGATACTGTCAGACATCAGCTGAGGTTCATGTCCCAGATAGGAAATCAGGCGGCTTTTTTCATAGCCGTTCAATGTATTCAGTTCATGGCCGCAGATTCGGATGGATCCTTCATAATTAGTCTCGCCAATCAGCAGTTTGCCAAGTGCGGACTTGCCGCAGGCAATCGGTCCGGTAATGCCGATCACATCACCTGGGTGTGCAGTGAAGGAAACATGGTTCAGAACTTCTGTGCCATTTGGCCATTTAACCGTGACATCCTTGAATTCAAGATTGCCGAGCTCATCTAGATTGATTTTGCTGGCTGTGTCTGAATCCTGATACTCCTTTAGCAGAGGCATGATTCTTCCCCAGGATACCTGAGCTTTCTGCACGGAATTGAAGAGCTTAGCGGCGTGAGAGGACTTGACCGCCAGTTTGGTAAAGCAGGAAAGGAAGGCAGTGAAAGCGGCAATATTCCAAGAGGACCAGCCAATGCCCAGCACATTGCGGCTGCCGAAGTAAAGAATGAAGACTGTACCGACCATGACAATGACATTGTAGATAGGTGCCATGCTTGATTCCCAGATATTGGCTGAAACAGCTTTCTTCTCATAGTCAGAGAGATTGCCTTCATAGACTTCATCTCTGTTCTTCTCCACACCGCCAAGTCGATAGGTAATGGCATTGCTTACGCGGTCCATTGTTGCGGAATTGAGCTTTCCGGCACTTTCTTTATAAGAAGAACTTGCATGGGCAATTGTCTTTTTCAGCAGACTTGCGATCAGATAGGCAATCGGAGTTGTAATGCAGGCAAGGAGTGCGAGTTTCCAGTCATAACCGAATAACAGCGCCAGATAGGCAATCATGACCACACCGGTATCAAAGACTTCAGTAATGAATTTCCGAATGCCTTCCACACAGGCATCAACATCCGAAACAGCTTTGGTCATAACGGATCCAAGACCTTCATTCTGCAGTTCTTCAGGTGTCATATTGACCAGCGAGTTATACAGCATATGGCGCATATTGCGGGAAGTGTCATTTGCAAATCTTCGTACAAAGAAACGCTTTACTGCCCGGCACAGCTGAACTGCCAATATGACAAGCAGGTAAACTGCAGCCAGACTGACCATATCTGCGACGGTCTTACTGCCATTAAAAATATCAAACAGCCGCTGAGCCAGCTGCCCTTCAAAAAAGGGTCCGGCCGTCATGCCGACATTGTAGATGATTCCGGAAATGGTGATAATCAGCAGATTCTTCCATTCCAGTTTTACATAAGAAAGGATCTGATTTGGATGTTCAACTTTTTCAACTCGAATACAGCTCATTTATCCTGACTCTCTTTCTTTACAAGTTTATTCAGATGCGGAAATCCGGCAATGGATTCTTCCCTGGACCGCCGGTATACGATATCCAGCATCCGGGAAAACTCTTTCTTTTCTGACGCATTCAGCGGTTTCAGCAGCCATTCATAGGCAAGGGACTCCACAGATACCCTGGACAGTTTCAATGTCTCCGCTTTCTCAGTTGGAAAGAGCAGCTGACTCCTTCCATCTTTCGGATTGGTTTTTCGCACAAGATATCCCTTATGTTCCAGAGACAAAGCCTGCCTGGCACAAGCACCTTTATCGAGTGACAGAATATCTCTGATTCCTGCCTGTGTAATCCCGGGATTGTGGCGTACGGTGTGAATGAAATTTATTTCTGCAGTGCCGACATTATCCTGCTTCAGCGTGTGCGCCGTAAACTTGGCGACTTCTCTTGCAATCTTTGTCATCTCTCTCTTTGTCGGGTCCATTTCAGTCCTCCTTAATAAAAAGATGCAATATCATCCAATAAGATGATAGTACATCTAAATAAACTGTCAATAAATATGCCCTTTCATCTCTATTTCATTCTCATCCGTTCACCTGTAGAATGATCGGGTGGAGGTTTATACCCATGAGTATACTCAGCGTATTGAGATATCGACCAGTTACAGTAGTAGTTCTGGTAATCTGTATTATCAACTTTATTCGAATTCATTCCGGAGGAATATCTGAAAACGACAATGCTGTTCAGCTGGGGGCATTCTTTCGGCCGTCAATTGATCATGGAGAAGTGTGGCGTTTTCTGACTGCTGGATTTGTGCATATCCAGCCGATGCATCTGATCATGAATCTGCTGTGCCTTTACAATCTGTCCTTTATGGAAACCTACGTAGGAGAGATCTGGTACTGCGTTATACTGCTTGGCTCTATTGTGATAGGAAGTGCTGTGCAGTATAAATTCTCCAACACATATCTTGCGGTTGGATTGTCTGGCGGACTGTACGGACTGATGGCTGCTCAGGCAGTGATCTTCCTGTTTCTTGGTGCTTTCAGCAGTTCTGCATATCTGTTCTCATTTCTGAGGACGGTTCTTCTGAATCTTATGATCAATTTTCTTCCTGGTATTGGATGGCAGGCACATCTTGGCGGTGCAATTACTGGTATAATCTGTGGGATTCTGATTATTCTATTCTGATATTGAAAGAAGGAAATATAGATGAAAGAGATTGGATATTATAACGGCAGCATGGGGACATTGAATGAAATACAGGCACCGATCAGCGATCGTGCCATGTATTTCGGAGATGGGGTATATGATGTCGCGTTTGCGTTTGATAACCGGATCTTTGCTTTGGATGATCATTTGGATCGTTTCTATCATTCCATGGAGATGATGGACATGCACTTTCATCTGTCCAGAGGAGAGCTGACTGCAGAAATTGAGAAATGCATGCACGCAGCCGATTCGGATCAGGGACTGCTGCTCTATTTTCAGGCATCACGCGGAGTCGCAAAGCGCGGCCATGCGTATCCCAAGGGTGTGAATCCCTCATTGATGATCATGGTCACCGCAGTGAATCCGATTGACTATCATACACCGATGAAACTGATCACGGTGGAGGATACACGGTTTTTTCACTGTAATATCAAGACTCTGAATCTGATCCCAAACTGCATGGCTGCTCAGAAGACCGCTGAAGCCGGCTGTGATGAAGCAGTTCTGCATCGCGGTGAACAGCTGACGGAATGTGCCCACAGTTCACTTCTGATTCTGAAAGAGGGAAGACTGATTGCACCGATTCTGAATGAACTGGTTCTGCCTAGCATCTCCCGCAAGCACCTGTTTGAACTTGCGGCACAGCTTGGAATTCCGACAGAGGCAAGAGATATATCCATGCAGGAAGTGCGGAACGCTGATGAAGTGCTTGTATGCAGCACTACCAAGCTTTGCGCCCGGGCGGATATCATGGATGGAAATCTGATTGGAATGAAGGATGAAGTGCTGTTCCACACACTGCAGGATGCATATTTCCACAAAGTGCAGGATGAATGCGGCTGCTGGCCGGATGGAAATCTGTAATTGAAAATAGCCCTGCTGCAGAGACTGATGACAGTCCTGCAGCGGGGTTTCTTTATATCCGGAACTGGCATCCACTTTATGGCAGATCCGGTGTTTCTGTTTGATCAGCCAGATACCGGGCATCATATGCCAGCTAATCAGGAGAATCAAAGGGTTCCTTATGAAGTGATGCAGAAATATAGTCAATTGTAATTGAAATGAATTAAGTGTACCGATTTCAGCGTGACTAATCTGTTCTGCCATCGGCAAATGATCCAGAAGCTCAATCAGTCTATATTAATCGTCCCTGATACATCCTGCAGATGATTGAATAAGATTAAGAAACAGCAGTGACAGGAGTAAAGATAATTAGACTGAGCATCGCTGACTGAAATGAGTCCGGACAGGCTTCCTCCTTTGTACTTAACTGGCTTTCTGATCAGCTGTATTTTTCATGGAGACAGATAAATAAAGAGATACTGTTTAAGCGGAATTCCGACTTTGAAAATACAAATGAATCATGATTTGTCTGCTGTATTTTGAGCTTTTATAAAAGCTGATATTTTGCTCGTGCTGTGTGTGTTATATCCCTGTTTTGTCACCCTTCAAAGTATATGCTGACAGCGTGAAGGGAAGGTTTTCAGAAATTCCGCTGATGACGTAGAGAGAACGAGTGATCATAAACCTTTAATGTCTACATATATAAAATAGCCCGCCAATCATTCTGCAGCAGTAGAATGATCAGTCAATAATAATATTAATTATGATCAGCAAATTATAAAAAAAGAATCAAAGTGTAAGCTCAAAGGAAATCATAATGATGGAAAAACAGCCAGGTATCGTGATGGATGAGCTTCACAGAAATGCAGTTCAGATTCTGCTTGAATACTTTCAGACCAAAATGCTTTCTGGAAATATGGAAATGCCGCAAACACCTGAAGCAGCTGCCGAAAATGAAATTGAAGAGCTGCTCGATATTCCATACATTAATCGCAACGGTGTTCCGCTCTCAATGAATATCTTCAAACCCAAAGATTCTCAAGAAAAAGATCTGCCGGTCATTGTGACAATTCATGGCGGCGGTTTGGTCATGGGTGACAGAAGAATTTCGTGTAACTTTTCCGGAATTCTGGCAGATAATGGATTCATCGTTTTTCGATAGAATATCGTCTGATTCCGAGGGCAAATGTCTGCGAAGAATTTGAAGATGTATGTGCCGGCATGGATTATGTCGGAAAGAATCTTGTTGAATTCAATGTGGATTACACAAGAGTATTCCTTGCGGCAGAAAGTGCTGGCGCTTATCTTGCACTGTATGTAACAGCAATGAAGCAATCTAAAAAACTTCAGCAGGCAATTGGATATAAACCAAGCCGCATGAAATTCAAGGCGATCGGTCTGATCAGCGGAATGATGTATACCAATGAGCGCGATCCCATTGGTACAATTCTTGCAGAGCAGTTCTATGGTGATAAATGAGATGGCCTCTTATTTATGCAGTATACAGATCCTGAACATTCGGAAATCATTAATAATCTTCCGCCGGAATTCCTGATTGCCAGTCAGGGGGACTTCCTGAACCAGAACACGATCAAGTTCCATAAGGCACTGAAGAGAAACGGGAAAACAAGCAAAATTATTTATTATGGAATGAAGGATCTTGGGCATGCGTTTGTAACAATGCATACGGATTGTCCTGAAAGCATAGAAGCTATCGATAAAATGCCATCATGGTTCGTAATTCAAGCCAATCTTGCTAATCAGGAAAAGGATAATAAAGGGATGGCGGCAAAGAAAAAGAAGGAAATTGAAACTCGCACCAGTGATCACAGAATTGCAGACCAGAAGGCATGGAAATTCATCAAGGAATTAAACTCAGTCAGCAGTGAGCGTCTGGAAACGATTGCTCTTGCAAGCGGAAACCGAAGTTATGCGTATCGGCAGATGTTCAGAAAATGGGATCATTATGCCGAGGCGTTTTCTGCAATCGGCCTGACGGGAAAAGATCACTCCAGAGTCGGCTGAATTGGTGCTGCGACAGCGGAAATGATTTCAGCTACCTATGCTCTGAATATGACCGGAGCATCAATTTTAATGATTTGCACGATAATTCTGCTGAATATAAAATACATAATCAAGACAATCAAACAGGAAAAAAATACTGATCTGGTTCTCCTGGATTGTTCTATAACTCCGGTAATCTTGATAAATTTTTTAAAAGAAAAAGAGAACCTTGGATTGAATAGAATCGTCATTCTTCATTCGCATGTCACAGGGCCGATCGTCACACAGCAGGAAAAGATGCTTGCAAAGTGGAACTGTGGGCAGATCAAGAAAATTGAAGGCCTTCTGTTCATGGAGGATCTGCTCGTCCGGTACGAAGCCGCACCGATTCAATACGCAGAAAATGAAAATGACCCGTTAGCATTTATCCTGCATACTTCAGGAACAACAAAAGGAATTATGAAACCTGTTCCGCTGCATATTCTTTAGTCAATCAGGTTCATTTCATGCTGGCGGCCGGCAACAAACTACTGACTGCCAATTTTGGAGTAATGAGTTTTAATTCCAGGAAAGTTGTTGATGTTTATAAAACAAATATCATATATTCCGGCATTATGGAACTGAATCAGTGGCTCGCAGGCGGAAGTAATGAGCAGTATAGGATTTCAAGTCTCGACTTGATTATTCTTGGTGGCTCTTATGTTTCTGCAGAGAACAAGAAGAGAATTAGTGAGTATTTAAAAGAGCATGGACTCAATACCGGAATTGCGAATGGCTACGGACTGTCTGAAGCTTCCGGAGCGTGTATCTATGCGCCCGCAGATCGTGAAGATGATACTATCGGCTTTCCACTTCCGGGTGTTACAATCAAAATTTATGACGAAGAGGCAAAGAAGTATTACTCCTATGATGGCGAACATACTGGCGTATTGTATATTCACTCTGATGCTCTGAGCTCCGGGCGTATTGATGATACGACCTATTTCAATATTGATGAGATTGACGGTCTTCCATATATCTGCACATTTGATGCTGTCAGAATTAACAAGGACAAGAGCCTGTCATACACCGGCAGAGCAAATCGATTCTTTGTTAACAATGAGGGAATCAGATTTGATGCTGGCTTGGTGGAAACATCAGTTTCTGCACAGCATGGAATTGATGGCTGTGCCATTATACCTGCATACGATAAGGGCATTCATGATACAGTGCCGGTTCTCAG
Source organism: Erysipelotrichia bacterium (assembly GCA_009929095.1). Taxonomy (GTDB): domain Bacteria; phylum Bacillota_I; class Bacilli_A; order Erysipelotrichales; family Erysipelotrichaceae; genus Bulleidia. The sequence goes on along the minus strand of SABF01000012.1, from coordinate 9,082 downwards.
TGTGAAGACAACAGTCAAAAATGATATTGAATCGCTGGCAATCGTTCGACAGGCATTGATTCAGGTGTTTATCAAAGATAATAAAATAGGAGAATCAAACCTGCCTGAACAGTGTATTCTTACGAATGAACTGGCGTACAAAACAAATGGCAAGATTGACATCTACAGACTTACAAGCGGTGAAATCGATGGAAGAAAATATCGTATTAGTGCAGTTCGCCCAAATAAAAAATGAATAGACATTCTGCTTCTGCCAGTAAGTGATTCACTCAGTTTTGAGAATTTCACGAACTATCCGGACGAACTGGATGATGTGTATAAAATCGATTTCGCACAAATCAGCAAAGACGCTGGAATGGCTTTCCTTTTTGGAAATATAAATGGTATGGAGAAACTCGATAAAAATTTGATGTGCTGAGAATATTATCTGGAGTATCAAAGACAGATTGCAACTATGAGGACTGATGGAAAAATAAATACTACAGCACTGCGAATGCTCTCCGGGCTTGCAAGCAAACAATTTGGAACAGGATTTTGGTGCTGCAATAGAAAATTATAGTGGTGTTGGATAGAGTTGAGGCATTCTTTGATCTGCCTTATGAAAATCATCAGGGAATACCTCTTGCAATGGATGTTTATCGTCCGAAAGAGCACAAACACGAAGCACTCCCAGTCATCATTTTGATTCATGGAGGAGGACTTGTGGTAGGCAATCGCAAAATGAGCAAGGGAATCTGTGATCATATTGCTCAGAAAGGTTTTCTGGTACTTGTGCCGGAATACAGATTATGTACTGAAACAGATGCTGTCGGTGAAATCTCTGATGCCTGTGCCGGATTAAGAAATGCAGCAGACAGAATCAGAGAATACGGCGGTGACATGTTCCGAATCAGTGTGATTGCGGAAAGCGCGGGTGCATTTCTGGCTGTGTATGCTCTGGCCTCTCAGCATAGTGAAGAAATTCACCGGCTGATTGGCTTCCTGTTTAATGATATGAGCATCAAGGCAATATCGTTCATCAGCGGTATGTTTTATACTGCAAAGAATGATATGATCGGCAAATTCTATCCCGAAACCCTATATGGAAGAGAACGCTTGGATAAATTGTTTATAAATAAGATGAACCCGGAAAGACAGGATGTTCTAGACAGTCTGGCACCGGCAATATTCATTACATCCCAAGCTGATTTTCTCAGGGACTATACATTGAAGTATTTCGATGCATATCAAAAAGCAGGTAAAGACTGCATGATTCTGGATTATCCTGAAAACATAAAGTTAAAACACGCATTTGTTGCAGTCAAACCTAATCTGCCAAAGAGCATAGAAGCACAGGACAAGAAAGCTTCGTGGATATTGTCTGCTTAAAAGATCACAGAAAGAATAATGCAGTAAAGCGTGGATGTTATTTATTCATGAATAATTATGATTGTGTCTCATACAGATAATTAAGCATAAGATAGTAAGTTCTTTAGCGGCTGTTTTTCAGGCGTAAAAGGAAACTGGTTTTATCTCAGTATCCATGATCAACATGTATCCAGCTGCCGCCATTAGTTCTTGTCAGAATAAACTTCCATCCATCATAGGTGCTGTCGGGGTTCAAAGATCCATCTCCTCCGGAAGAATCCACCTCAAAGGAAGACATCAGTACAATCACTTCATCAGCATGATTGCGGTCAGCCCAGTCCTGATATTCCTCTGATATCTCGTCTCCGGCATAATACAGTTCTGTTAGTGTACATCCCTTCCATTCTCGATTGAATTCTTCTGAGATCGTATCAATCGCTGAATCAATCTCTTCTGCAGAATACAATTGAGAATCGATCTTCTTAGCTGCAGCGTGAGCAGTATTTTCTCTGCAGGCCCAAAGACTCAGTGCCAGCATTATGCATAACAGCCGTTTAAATAGTTTCATCACTGAACTCTCTCCCAGAATGATATTATCGCAGAATTGAGAAAGATAACAGACTGCCAATGCAGCAGCGGCCTGTCTGATGCGGGTCTTCCGGCAGTATTGCGTGGGATAATAAAAAAAGCAGAACAGACTGCTTGCCAAATGGCAGCTAAACTGTCCTGTTTCTGTGGTCGGGATGACGGGATTCGAACCCATGACCTCTTCGTCCCGAACGAAGCGCACTACCAAGCTGTGCAACATCCCGCTTTTCAGCATTTATGATTATAGCAAACACAAGTCGAAATTGGAATAGCAAGTTTAGGAAATCGAAAATAGTCAAATGATATACTGCTGTTTAGTGAGCGGTTTCTGCAGATTATTATCTTAGTTTCAGATATCGTTTTCCATCTGGCTGTGCTGATGGGAAACGATGCCGCTGAAGTGTTTCTCTTATGGCATGAATCAGGAGATTGCGGCTGATTGAGTGCGTCAGTTCAATATATTTCGTGTTACCATGATACATGAGCAGGAGATGAAATTGAATAGTATATACAGTCCTTATTTATGCGTTATGAAATCACCGGTCGGCATGCTCAGAATTGAAGATGATGGTCTGGGCATCACAGCTGTATTATTCTGTGAAGAAGAGGAAATACCGCCTCGGACTGCTCTTCAGAAACAGGCAGTCAGAGAACTGAAGGAATACTTTGCAGGAAAACGGCAGGATTTTGATCTGCCGCTGACCATGACAGGCACAGAATTTCAGCTGGATGACTGGAATGCCCTGCGCGGGATACCGTATGGATCTGTCTGCAGCTATCAGCAGGTAGCTGAAGCGATCGGCCATCCCAAAGCCTGCCGGGCTGTTGGCTCAGCCAATCATGCCAATCCGATTGCTATCATAGTTCCCTGCCATCGGGTAGTTGGTGCAGATGGAAAATCGCGCGGATATGGCGGCGGAACAGAAAAGCAGGCATATCTTCTGAATCTGGAACAGAGAAACAAGGACTGAAGCAATATGGAAAATAAACCGCATGGAAAACATCTGAAGAAATGGGTGCTGGCAGTTATTGTGCTGGCAGTGCTCGCTGCTGCTGGAGCTGCCGGCTGGAATCTTTTCGTACAAGGCGGATCCAGCAAGCCTGCCGCTGCTGTGACAGTCACTGCGACACCGGAAGCTGCTGCCACACCGGAACCGACTCCGGAAGTTCATTCCATGAGCCTCTTTATGGCTGGTGACGGACTGATTCACGGAACGGTCTGGATGGATGCTCAGCAGATCGACGGAAGTTATGATTTTCATAGCATTATGGAGAATATGGGAACCGTATCCTCCGGCTATGATCTTGTCTATTACAATCAGGAGACCATTCTTGGCGGAACGGAACTTGGCCTCAGCGGATATCCGACGTTCAACAGTCCGCAGGGGTTTGGCGATACCATGGTGGATCTTGGATTCAATCTGGTTTCCACAGCCAACAATCATTCCCTCGATCAGGGAGAAACCGGCATTGAGCGTTCGACAGCATACTGGAAGAAACAGAATGAGACCAAAGGAACTGTCATGGCGGGGACATATGATTCACAGACGGATCATGATGCACTGCCGGTATATGAAAAGAACGGCATTACATACTGCTTCCTCTCCTGGACGTATGGCTGCAATGGCCTGACTGCTCCGGAGGGAAAAGAATATCTGGTCAATGTATATTCCGATCATGTGGAGGAGCTTCTGGATCAAATCAGAAGAGCCAGGGAGCAGGCAGATGCGGTACTGGTCGCCATGCACTGGGGTACGGAGTATGACGATGAAGCCAATGAGGAGCAGAAGGCACTGGCACAGCAGATGGCTGATGCCGGGGCAGCTGTAATCATCGGCTGCCATCCGCATGTGATTCAGCCAATAGAATATCTGAATAACGGCAGTTCGATTGTGTACTATTCCCTGGGAAACATGGTCAGTGCGCAGGATCAGCTGCCAAGACTGATCGGCATGATCGGCGGTGTCACCATCACCAAGACCACGGCAAACGGAGAAACATCGATTGCTGTATCAGATGCCAGAGCCGATCTGATTTATACCTATTATGAAAACTTCACCAACTTCAAGGTGATTCCATTCAAGGATCTCGATGATGCGCATCTGTCCGGATATCAGGAAATCTATGACAGGTATGCACAGAAGATAACCGAATATGATTCCTCAATTCAGTTCGGCGGATTTCAATGATCTTTTCCGGCAGAGGATTTCAGAGCCGTATAAAGCAGAATGATACTGGAAGCCGTTCCCCAGAAGGGAGCGGTTTTTTTGTCAGTGACTTCAGATTGTAATCCGGCAGTGCAGCGATGATGGCCGCCTCAAACTGCCCAATGGCCTGTTTGGTGCGTCTGCTGGATTTTGCAAGGGAAGATAGAAGACTGGCAAAGTGATGGAGCTGATTTGCGCTGATATCTGAGAAGGCTGAAGCACCGCCGGCAGCCAGTGAAGAAAAGAATTCCGGTACAAAGGCCATTCGCTGAATCCTCGTGGTGCTGTCGATCCAGCGGCGGAAAATGCCGTTGATACGGCTTCCGGATCAAGGTGAGAAGCACGCTTGATCTGACAGTTCTCAATGGTCCAGGTAATTGGATCAGTCTGAAGAAAACGAGTGCCGTCGCTGTGTACCAGCTGATAGGGATCTTTGCGATCATAGAGGAATCCGACAGCTGAGAACTGCGGCCGGTATTGAAGGATGCGGGAACAGATGGAATGATAGCGTTCGGCATCATAGGCCTCTTCTGCGGACTGCATCATACTTGCGTATACTGCCAGAGTTCCTCCCTTGGAATGGCCGCCTGCATAGAGTGCTGAATTTGGATAATGCCGGGCGATCTGATGGAGATAATGCAGGGATCTGATTACAGACGGTGTGATTTCATTGAATGGCATGTCTGCAAAGGCATTCCTGATATAGTTGAAATAGTTATTTATATAAATTATTTAGCCTTATAGATAAGAAAAGGCTGTGATTTCTCACAGCCGTCCCCGAATTACTTCTTGATATATTTGTTGTATACCCATATGACCAGAACAGCACCAATAACACCAATCACACAGGAACCGATGATGTTGGATGCGTGAATTCCGATCAGTCCGCCAAGCAATGAACCGACGAAGGAACCAATGACGCCAAGCACCAGGTTCATAACCAGATTTGAACTGTCTTTTCCAAGGATGGAATTTGCACCCCAGCCAGATATCAGGCCAACAATGACTGCATAGATAATTCCCATAACAAGTTTACCCTCCTGCGGATTTGACCACGGGTCAGCCGCAGATTTATTCTAGCACGACATATATAAATTTCAATATTTCTAATAAAATTATGAATGAAAGAAATAAATTTATTTTCAGAAATATTTGAAAGAAATCGTGAAAAACATGCACTTTCGGATTGACTTTGATTTTGATTCTGATACGATTTATGCATTAAAACGCGTGGAAAGGAACATGCGGCAGACAGGCAGGGTCCTGATAGAGAGTTTCTGACTGGTGAAAGGGAACGAACCGTGCGTCATGCCGTCACATCCTGGAGCGGCTTTCCGGAAATGGAAAGACGGGAGTGCCCGTTAGCAGCACAGGGAGTTGCAGGACTCCATGAGGCGGATGCCGCAAGACATCAGCGAAATCAGGTGGAACCACGTTTATGACGTCCCGATACGGGGCGCTTTTTGTTTACAGGAGGGCAGCAGGATGAATGACATTCGTATTCCGCAGGGCATGCGGGATCTGATTCCGGCAGACTGTGTCAGGAAAGAGGAACTCAGAAATCGGATCGAAAAAGTCTTTATGCAGTACGGCTATGAGAAGATCGAGACACCTGAAATTGAATACTATGAGACATATCGAACCGCATTTGGCAAGATGCAGGATGAAGAGATGTACCGCTTCTTTGATCCGAATGGAGAAACACTGACATTGCGAGTCGATATGACCGTTCCGATTGCCCGAGTCTGTGCGACCAGATATATCAATGCATCAGGACCGTTTCGATTTCGCTACTGTGCGGATGTATTCAAAGTGAGACATACATTTGCCGGCAAGCGCAGTCAGGTCACGGACTGCGGGATTGAACTGATCGGTTCGGATTCTTCTTCTGATATTGAAGTGCTGAAATGTGCCCTTGAGGTTATGGATAGCATTGGCTTCAGCTATCAGCTTGAAATCGGCAATTCTGATTTCTTTCGCAGGGCATGCAGACTGCTTGGGATTGATGACAAAGACATGTCGGCACTTGCCGAACTGATTGACCGAAAAGATCTGCCGCAGCTGCGGACAGTGACAGAATCGCTGGGCATGGATCATGCGGATTTCTTTGAACAGCTGCCGCTGCTGAATGGATCCGGCGTGATTGACCGGGCGGAAGAGATCAGTTTCTCGAAGGAACTGAAACAGGAAGTACAGATGCTGAAGAATCTAAAGACGCAGCTGAATCATCTTGGCTGCACAGAGCATCTGCTGTTTGACTTTGGCAAGGTTCCGCATCTGAACTACTATACCGGCTTGATCTTTGAGGGATATGTCAATGGAGTTGGTGTCGGCGTACTGTCCGGCGGCAGATATGATTCTCTGCTGAAGAAATTCGGACGGGACATGCCGGCATGCGGGTTCAGCGTCAAGCTTGATTACCTGCTTGATGTACCGCAGGAGGTATCAGAATGAGTCTGCAGATTGCACTGACAAAAGGAAGACTGGAAGAGTCTGCTGTAGAGATGCTGGATCAATGCGGTTATGGGATCGATAGACTCAGGCATAAGGGAAGAGCACTCGTATTTCAGGATACTAAAAAAGAGATACGATACTTTCTGTCCAAGGCAAATGACGTTATTACTTATGTGGAACATGGAGTTGCAGATATCGGAATTGTCGGAAAGGACACTCTGCTGGAAGGCGGTCAGGATTACTATGAACTGCTGGATCTGGGCATAGGTCAATGCCGTTTCATTCTGGCAGGACTGCCGGATCACAATCCGCTGCAGAAAGTCGGACACCTGCGCATCGGGACCAAGTATCCCAGCGTGACCAGAACCTACTTCAGAAACATGGGGATGGATCCGGAGATCATCAAAATTGATGGATCGGTGGAACTTGGACCGCTGTTGAATCTGTGCGATGCGATTGTCGATATCACAGAGACCGGTACTACACTGAAAGAAAATGGGCTGATCATCTATGATGAAGTATGCAGAATCAGTGCGCGGGCAATTGTTAATAAAGCAAGCTTTAAACTGAAACGTGATGAAGTGATGCAGGTCATCAATGATCTGAAAGGAGTAATGAACAATGCTGAAGGAAATTGATCGAAAGGATCCAAAGGCACTGCGTCAGTATCTCGACAGCAGAAACCCGAAGATTGATGCGGATATACTGACCAGGACAATGGCCATCATTGAGGATGTTGAGCAGAACGGGGATGCGGCATGCCGCAAGTATACCAGGCAGTTTGACGGTGCTGAAACAGAACAGTTCCGGGTCAGTGCCAGAGAGCTGGATGAAGCAATCGCACAGTGTGACAGAGCATTCTGCGATGCAATGGAACGGGCAAAGAAGAACATTGAATTCTTCCACAAGGCACAGATCCAGCAGTCTTTTCTGCAGCAGAAGGAATTTGGCATCTATCTGGGTCAGCGAGTGATTCCGCTTGCCGGTGTCGGTATCTATGTGCCAGGCGGAAGGGCACAGTATCCAAGTTCGGTTTTGATGAATGCCATTCCGGCAAAGATTGCCGGAGTAAAACGGATTGTCATGGTGACTCCGCCGGACAAAGAAGGAAAGATTCATCCGAATATCGCCTTTGCGGCTCGGATTGCCGGAGTGACAGAAATATATAAAATTGGCGGTGCTCAGGCTGTTGCTGCACTGGCTTATGGTACAGAGTCTATTCCGTCAGTAGATAAGATTGTCGGTCCCGGCAATATCTATGTCGCAGCTGCCAAGAAACTTGTCTATGGGCGGGTAGATATCGATATGATCGCCGGACCGTCTGAGATACTGACGATTGCTGATGCAGGCGCGGATCCGAGATGTGCTGCCGCCGATCTGCTTTCACAGGCGGAACACGATCCAATGGCATCTTCGATATTGCTGACAGTTTCCAGAGATCTGCTGAACCAGGTCAATGCTGAACTGGAGAAACAGACAGCAGTTCTGGCCAGAAGAGAAATCATTGAAGCCAGTCTGAGAGACTATGGAAAATCCATCGTGTGTGATTCGCTGGAAGAGTGCATTGATTATGCAAATGAGATTGCTCCGGAACATCTGGAACTGCAGGTGAAAGATCCGATGACATGGCTTGGCCGGGTAATGAATGCCGGCTCTGTATTCCTGGGCTATGATACCTGCGAATCGATCGGTGACTATTTCGGCGGGACCAACCATGTGCTGCCGACCGGCGGTACAGCCCGCTTCTCCAGTGCACTGGGAGTCGATGCCTTCATCAAGAAGTCTTCCTATCTCCACTACACATCAGAAGCAGTTAATGCGTATGGTGAATATATCATCAAGATGGCAAAGGAAGAACAGCTGGATGCGCATGCCAATGCAGTAAGAGTCAGGATGAAAAACAAACTATGAAGAAGATTGAAACTTATCAGGCGGCCGGAACGGAAGGGATTCGCCTGAATGCCAATGAGTCTTCTCAGAATCTCAATGACACAATCAGAGCGGAGATATCCAAAGCGGTCATGAGTATGGAATTTAATCGCTATCCGGATGATTCCGAATCACAGCTCTTGGAAGCGTATGCCAGAGTATCCGGGATGCAGAAAGAGGAACTGCTGGCTGGAAACGGCAGCGATCAGATGCTCGGCATGATGATTGGCTGCAATCTTGGCAAAGGAAAAAAGCTCGTCACTTTGAAGCCGGATTTCTGAATGTACGATTATTATGCCCAGAGCTATGAGGCGGAAGTCGACAAGTTTGAAACTGCGGATGATGGAAGCTTTGAGATAGACGCATTCATTCAATATGCCAGGGATGTTTCCGCTGACATGATTCTCTTTTCCAATCCGAACAATCCGACCGGTCATCTGATCACAAAAGAGGAAGTCAGAAAGATCGCCGAGGCATTCCCTGAGATTCCGGTTGTAATTGATGAAGCTTATCAGGAGTTTTCTGCAGATTCCAGTGCTATCAGAATGGTCAGAGAG
>SABF01000211.1 GCA_009929095.1 Erysipelotrichia bacterium | reverse complement strand
GTTCGCTTCCATACTTTACACCGTTTACTTCGATGATGCTTCCATTTGCCTTTTCTGAAAAGAACAGCTGCGCAAATCCGGTTACAGTACCCGTATATATTGCACCGCATATAACCGTAAAGATTAGAAACAGCATTGCTGCTTTAGGCAGTGCATATTTCAGTGTTTTCATATATCAGTCTCCTATGAGCCTGCATGGCTCATTTACAGATTTCAAAATCTTTTTGTATTCCTTTATGCAAGTCCGCAGAAAGTAAGAATCATATCGATCAGCTTCACAAAGATGAAGGGAGCAGCCAGACCTCCAAGGCCGTAGATCAGAAGATTTCTGGACAGCAGCTTCCCGGCTGAAACTTCACGGTATCTGACACCCTTCAGTGCCAGCGGAATCAGTGCGATGATAATCAGAGCGTTATAGATAATGGCAGACAGTATTGCACTCTGCGGAGAATGAAGTCCCATAATATTCAATGCTGCCAGACCGGGATGCAGTCCTATGAACAGTGCCGGGATAATGGCAAAATATTTTGCCACATCGTTTGCAATAGAGAAAGTTGTAAGACTGCCGCGAGTCATCAGCAGCTGTTTGCCAATTCGTACAATATCAATCAGTTTGGTAGGTGATGAATCAAGATCAACCATGTTGCCCGCTTCCTTAGCAGCCTGTGTTCCGGTATTCATAGCTACAGCTACATCAGCCTGAGCCAGTGCCGGAGCATCATTTGTTCCATCACCGGTCATCGCCACAAGATGGCCTTTACTCTGAAAATCACGAATCATCTTCAGTTTGCCCTCCGGTGTTGCTTCTGCCAGAAAATCATCTACTCCGGCTTCAGCAGCGATAGCTGCAGCAGTCAGCGGATTGTCACCGGTAATCATGATGGTCCTTATCCCCATATTTCTAAGATCCGAGAATTTTTCCTGTACACCATCCTTGATGATGTCCTTCAATTGAATAACACCCAGGATTTTATGATCTTTCGCAACAACCAGAGGTGTTCCGCCCTGCTTGGCAATTTCCTTGACTGCACGATCGCAGTCATCAGAATAGCTGCCTCCAAATGCTTCTGCATACGCCTTGACAGAATCCGCAGCACCTTTTCTAATTTCATGTCCATCAAAATCCATACCGCTCATGCGGGTAACTGCTGTGAAGGGAATGAATGTCATGCCCTTATCCTGCAGACTCCGGCCTCGCAGACCGAACTTTTCTTTTGCCAGAATTACGACACTCCGCCCTTCCGGTGTTTCATCCGCAAGGGATGAAAGCTGTGCCGCATCAGCAAGCTCTTCAGGCGCGCAGCCATCTACCGGAATAAAGTCGCTTGCTTTTCGGTTGCCCAGTGTAATGGTTCCGGTCTTATCCAGCATCAGAATATCCACATCACCAGCAGCTTCGATTGCTCGGCCGCTCATGGCCAGTACATTTGCCTGATTTAGACGTGACATACCGGCAATGCCAATGGCAGAAAGCAGTGCACCGATTGTTGTAGGAGCCAGACAGACCAGCAGCGCCACAAGTGTGGTCACCGAGGTCGGATTGGCAATACCGGCCTGCCTGGCAGAGAATGCAGAATATGTGTAAAGAGAAAGTGTAACTAAAATGAAGATAATGGACAGCGCAACCAGGAAAATCTGAAGAGCTATTTCGTTTGGTGTTTTCTTCCGGGAAGCCCCTTCCACCATGGCAATCATCTTGTCCAGAAAGCTTTCACCAGGTTCGCTGGTGACCTGGATTACAATCCAGTCAGAGAGTACTGATGTGCCGCCGGTAACTGCACTGCGATCACCTCCTGCTTCCCGGATAACCGGAGCAGATTCACCAGTAATGGCAGATTCATCCACACTGGCTGCGCCTTCTACCACTTCACCGTCAGTAGGAATCTGTTCATTCGCTCTGACTATGACATAGTCGCCCTTCTTCAGGCTCGCTGATGATACGATGACTGCATGATCTTTCTGATCTGCCGAAGGAATTTGATGTGCTTCCACCTCTTTCTTCGCTGCCCGCAGAGATTCTGCCTGTGCTTTGCCGCGGCCTTCTGCGATCGCTTCTGCAAAGTTTGCAGACAGGCAGGTAAACCAGAGAATAATGGCAATCGCCAGCGTGTATCCGGAAGGAGCATCCTGTATGCCGACAAGTGAAACTGCCCATAGGACAGTTGTCAGAATCGCTGATACATAGACCAGCAGCATAACCGGATTCTGTGTCTGGGCTTTTGGTGAAAGTTTGAGAAAGGAATCCTTAATTGCATGGCCGAACATCATTTTATCGGCAAATGAACTTTTTGTTTTCATATGTAATGCCTCCTTATGCAATACCGCCGAAATACTCAGCAATAGGATTAAGTGCCAGCGCCGGAAAGAAGCTCAATGCGCCGATCAGCAGTACCACGAAGATGAGAAGAAATACAAACATGCCATTTTCTGTAGAGAGTGTTCCGGCAGTAACTGCAATTTTCTTTTTTTGAACCAGACTTCCGGCAATGGCCAGAGTGCCGATAATCGGAAGGAACCGGGCAAAGATCATTGCAAGGCCAAGAGATACATTCAGAAACGCTGTATTGGCATTAAATCCAGCAAATGCGGATCCATTATTTCCACCGGCAGAAGTGTAGGCATAAAGCATTTCCGAGAAGCCATGTGCACCGCTGTTATTCAGACTGTCTGCCACCTCCGGAACCATGGCCGCAATGCCGCTTCCGACCAAAATGGCAATCGGAGTAGCAAGACAGACAAGCACTGACCACTTCATCTCATAGGGCTCTATCTTTTTACCTAGAAATTCCGGTGTGCGTCCTACCATCAGACCAGCAATGAATACGGTCAGGATTGCAAAAGCCAGCATTCCGTATAGACCGCTGCCTACTCCGCCGAAGATTACTTCACCAAGCTGGATCTGCAGCATCTGCACCATTCCGCCAATCGAAGTGTAACTATCATGCATAGAATTGACAGAACCATTGGAAGCAGCTGTTGTAAACGCAGCCCATGTGGATGATGCGGCTATGCCAAAGCGTGTCTCTTTTCCTTCCATATTGCCTCCTGACTGATCGATCATGGAGGTATTGACTGCTGTATTCTCACTCAGAGCAGTCGAAGCAGTCTGCTCACTGACTCCAATGCACACAACTGCTGCTGCCAGCATCAGGAACATCGCCATGAAGATTGCAATTCCCTGTTTTTTATTCTCATAAAATGATTTTAACTTTAATTTCATTAGGGAAATATTTAGA
>SABF01000210.1 GCA_009929095.1 Erysipelotrichia bacterium | reverse complement strand
GTCATGGTGAAGACCGTTTCAATGATTCCCTCCGAGGAATATATCATGGAATCATGTATTCCCTGGTTTCGGGCGACTGTCTGAACTGGCATCCGAAAAGAATTCTTGATTAGCTGTCAGTGATCTATAAGATGCATTCGAATGAAGTATAATCATCAGACAATTGATTGCATCAGTATTGAAAGTGATGCGGCGTTTTGCAAGATGTAAAAGAAGTTTCTGACGCATCGGATTGCAGGAACAATAATGCCGCGAAGGAGCAATAAAGCAGTCTATGGAGTATAACGAACTAATAAAATATGTCAGGCAGTTCACCGAAGATCGCCAGTGGGATCAGTTCCATTCACCGGAGAATTTAGCTAAATCAATTTCGATAGAAGCTGGGGAACTGCTGGAATGCTTTCAGTGGGATGATAAGCACTATGATCCCGAGCATACGCAGGAAGAACTGGCAGATGTTTTTATTTACTGCATTCAAATGGCTGATCGCATGAAGGTTGATCTGATTGAGATTGCAGAGCGCAAGATGCAGCAGAATGCTGAAAAGTATCCGGTGGATAAAGCCAGGGGCAGCAGTCTGAAATACAATAAGCTGAAATAAAGGAGTACTGACTATGATTGTTTACGAAGCACTGAAGAGTGAATTTATTAGTGCAGTGACAAACGATACAATCACTGCGGATATCAACCGGGCTTATGAAGCGCAGATTGGTCATTCGCCAAGGAGTCTGATGGAATCATGGCATAACTCCATGGAGTATATGTTTAAAGTGCTGATTGACGTAAAGATTCCGGATGATGCGGGTATTGCCATTGAGTTCAAAATACCGATGACATCCAAACGAATCGATTTCATTATTACAGGCTTTGATAAGCAGGATCGTAAGTCAGCAGTGATCATTGAACTGAAACAGTGGCAGGCTTGTGAAAGAGTATCTGAAAAAGACGGAGTTGTAAGAACTGCTGTAGGCAAGGGCATGCATGAAGTTCTTCATCCAAGCTATCAGGTAGATTCCTACCGACTGGCTATGCAGAGTTTCAGCGTACCGGTTCAGAATGATCCGATAGAATTGCATCCATGTGCGTATCTTCATAACTATAATTTGCGAGAACACCCGGATCTTGATGATGTTCTTTACCAGAAGTATATTCAGCAGGCACCAATATTTACTGCTGGAGATGTTCTTAAACTGAGATTGTTTATTGATACTTATATTCATAAGGGTGACCAGGGGAAGATTCTGTTTGAAATCTCGGAAGGTAAAATACACCCGAGCAGAATGCTGCAGGATTCTCTGGCTTCCATGCTCGCCGGCAACCAGGAATTCGTGATGATTGATGACCAGAAACTGGTTTTTGAAGAAGCTTTGAAACTTGCGGATGAATTTCGCAAAGACCATCAGAAACGAGTGATGATAGTGAAGGGCGGACCGGGAACCGGGAAATCAGTGGTGGCTGTCAATCTGCTGGTGGAATTGACACGGCGCGGCATGATGGCACAGTATGCAACAAAAAATTCTGCTCCCAGAGAGGTATACTTCAAACGTCTGAAAGGCAGACATTATGACACTTCTCCTTCGGTTCTGTTTAAAGGCTCTGGAAGTTATGTTGAATCAGGAAATAATGATCTGGACGTCATACTTGCAGATGAGGCGCATCGTCTGAATGCTAAATCCGGCATGTTTCATAATCTGGGTGAGAATCAGATCAAGGAAATCATTCACGCTTCCGGTCTGTCTGTATTCTTCATTGACGAGCATCAGAGAGTGACGCTGCAGGATATCGGTTCAGTGGCGGAAATTGAGAAGTATGCAGAGAAAGCACATGCAGAAGTGATTTCTATGAAACTTGAATCACAGTTCAGGTGCAGCGGTTCTGATGGATACCTTTCCTGGATTGATGATGTACTGGATATCCGTCAAACAGCTAATTCTGATTTTGATTTTGATTACGACTTCAGAGTTTATGACGACCCCGAAAAGCTTCGGAAAATGATTGTCAGTCGCAATGGGAAAAATAAAGCAAGAATGGTTGCGGGGTATTGCTGGAAATGGATCAGTGACGGCAAGAATAATCCGGATGTACATGATATTGTCATTGATCCATATCACTTTGCAATGAGCTGGAATCTCAGCAGCGGTTCTCCATGGGCAGATGATGCCGGGTCAGTTGATCAGTGCGGCTGCATTCATACGTGCCAGGGACTGGAATTTGAAACCGTTGGTGTGCTGATCGGCGATGATATGCGCTATGAGAATGGCAGAGTAATTACTGATTATACGAAACGGGCAGGAACTGATCAGTCCCTGAAGGGAATTAAAAAGATGATGAAGAATGATCCTGTCAGAGCAAAGGCGGCTGCTGATGAAATCATCAGAAATACTTATCGCACACTGCTTACAAGGGGAAGCAGATGCTGCGGGGTATTCTGTACGGATCCGGCGCTGCGTGAATATCTGAGAATGCGTTCTGCAAACAGCAGAAAGAAATGAATTACTGTTTCGAAAACTGGAGACTCAGTTTCTGCACATACTTTGAAACAGGACTGATTGATCTGATCATTGACTGAATCGGTCATATCCTAGTCTGTTTAGGAAAATAGACAGATGGATATGACCGTTATTTTATCGGATAAACTGATACAGGAAAGATCCTGAGCTGCAGTATATGACTGCAAAACAGGACAGGCAAAGTGTTTATGTGGTAAAACTATTGAGTTGAACAGATAGACATTCATTCGATTTCTTCTGATTCAGCAAAAGATTGGGAGAACAATATGGGAGAATTTCTGATTTCAAGTGAATACTCGAGTTTGAAAATCAATGATGATGATCATATCTTTCTGAAATCCCACAGCACCCAGCTTAGAACAGTTGAAATTGTACCTGAAGAGATTGAATCACTGCGATTCAGAAAAGCTTCTGAATCGAACCCTGGCTATATCAGTTTTCATCTGAATGATGGACGTATCCTGATGGCGAGATTTACTGAGAATGAAAAGAATCAATATCGGCAGTTTTTTCTTGCCGTCAGAGATATTCTGCTCAGTGACGAAGATGAAGATTCAAAAGAAACAGTTCAGGAATCTGATTCTTGCAATGAAGAAACAAAAACAGTGCTGATGCAGGCGGTGGATCAGTCTGCTGCTGAGAATGCTGCAGATATGATGATGCCGGAGAATGCAGTACTTGAAACGACAGCCCAGCCGGATGATTCATCAGAAACGGAAATATCAAAGATTGAAACAAAAACAGCAG
>SABF01000209.1 GCA_009929095.1 Erysipelotrichia bacterium | reverse complement strand
CATTGCAGTCATTTCGCTGCTGAAGTCCGGATTGCATGCAAGTACTGTATTGACAATCTGAACTTCATTTCTGAATCCTTCCGCAAACAGCGGACGAATCGGGCGGTCAATCAGTCGGGCAGTCAGTGTTGCATGTTCTGACGGTCTGGCTTCTCTTCTCATGAATGAACCAGGGATAATTCCCTTTGCATACATTTTTTCGTTGTATAAAACTGTCAGCGGAAAGAAATCTGTATCTTTTGCCTCGTGGCTTGCTGTTGCAACGGACAGAACAACAGTATCGTTATAGCGAACAAGAACTGATCCTCCTGCCTGTTTGGCTATCTCACCGTTCTCAACAGTGATCGTACGGCCATAAAAATCCCAACTCTTTTTGTACTTCTCCATCTTTTCGACTTTACCTTTACCTTTTCTGTATTTTAACGGGTTAATGATACCACATTGCAATTTTGATTAACAGCATCTTTCACTGTACAGAAAAAGCCCGATTACGGGCTTTTCGATGAATTACTGAATTCAGATTTGCGCAGTCCACAGCCCATGCAGATTGCAGTAGGCATACACAGCAATTACAGGTTCTTCTGTGCAGAAGTCTGCTTTCGGCTTATCGCCCGGATGCAGATATGAAATACGGAACCCGGAATCTGTTTCCAGTGCGATAAACTCAATGTAGTGTTCTTCAGTCATAGGATGCTCTGCTGAGCCAACAGTTACAGTGATCTTGTTATTCTCACGAATGATTACAGGCACATGTTTTTCTACAGCAGCATCAGTGCTGTTGGCCTTCATTTCCTGCATTTGCTCACCGCAGCAGACGACCGGCACACCTGTATCCTTTACTTTGACAATGACGTTTCCGCAGTGACTGCAGCGATAGAAACTTAATTTTTCCATATATTATTAAATACCTCCTGTCCACATTATCATCGAATTATAATCAGTTTTCAATTCAACTGCTCATAATATAAAAAAACCTGCAATCATGACACTGCAGGTTTGTTCAATCAGATTATTTACGAAGACCGAGTTTCTTAACAAGATCGCGATAGCGATTGACATCATTCTTAGCAAGATAAGCAAGCAGATTCTTTCTGCGTCCAACCATCTTCATGAGTCCGCGAGCAGATGAGAAATCCTTCTTGTTGTTCTGCAGATGAACCGTCAGACGGTTGATCTGTTCTGTCAGAATGGCAACCTGAACTTCAGCAGAACCGGTATCGCCTTCCTTAATTCCGAAATCCTTGACAATCTGAGACTTTGTATCCTTTTCCAACATCTTATTTTCCTCCGTATATGTTGTAGTCCTTCCAATCCGAGCATCCGTTCAGAGGAATCGGAATTCCCAGACTGAAAGCCTGTAAATAATATCATGCAAACAGTGATCAGTCCAGAAATTCTTCAAGAATATCATTCAGAATTTCATACCCGTATTCAGTAGCCGCTAAGTACTTCTCACTTTTCTGGATCGGACCCTTTTCATTCAGCAGAGCAATTGTCTCACCGTATACACTTTCAACTGATTCACCAAAACGTTCAGCAAACAACTCTTTCTTCATACCCTGCTTCAGCCGCATCCCCATCATAATCATTTCAAACATCTGATCTTTCCTGCTTAGAATTGTTTTCGTCTGACATAAGGGATTCTCCAGATATTGATTCAGATCTCTTGTATTATCGTATCGAATTCCATTCTGCTTGCCGCTTGCACCAGTTGAAATACCATAGAAGTCTCTGTAGTCCCAATAAGCACAGTTATGTACGGATTCTTTTCCTAATTCAGCGAAGTTTGATATCTCATACTGCTGATAGCCATATTCTGGAAGAGTCCTGGCAATCCATTCGTACATATCTGCTTCAAGATCCTCACTGCATGGTTTCATGTGCTTTGCAGCAAATACTGTATGCGGTTCAATGGTTAATGAATAAAGAGATAAATGTGCCGGTTTCATAGCCAAAGCCTGCATCGTACTGGTCTGTATCTGCAGCATCGTCTGGTTGGGCAGTGAATACATCAGATCAAGTGAAATGTTGGTAATGCCCGCATTTCTCAGCATTTCCATTGCATGCATTGTGTCTTTCGCAGTATGATGCCGATTCATCAAATTGAGAAGTCCCGGATCACCGCTTTCAAAACCTATACTTGCACGATTGATGCCATGGTTTGCCAAGATCGCGGCCTTTTGTTCTGTCATCGTTTCCGGATTGACCTCAATTGTATATTCCTGCGTTTTACGGCTGCAGAAGTCCAGCATGGACAGCAATGTCTCCAACTGGCACTCTGAAAGAGAGGTTGGTGTACCGCCGCCAATATATATTGTTTTGAGATCTGAATTGATCTTTTTCAGGCTGATTTCTTTCCTTAATGCAGTCAGCCATCGATCAGCTGATTCACTGCGATATGCCACATGAGCAAAGTCACAGTAGGCACAGATGCTGCAGCAGAATGGCACATGAAGATATAGATATTCTGGCAGCTCAGTTTTTTCTGGAAGAGGCATCAGAATCATCCATAGAAAGTACAGCCATGAAAGCCTCCTGCGGAATCACTACTGATCCAACGGCTTTCATGCGCTTCTTTCCTTCTTTCTGCTTTTCAAGCAATTTCTTTTTTCGGGTAATGTCACCGCCATAGCATTTTGCCAGAACATTCTTTCGAAGAGACTTGATATTCGTACGGGCAATAATCTTGCCGCCTATCGCTGCCTGAACCGGGATTTCAAACTGCTGCTTCGGAATCAGTTCTTTAAGCCGTACTGTAATTTCATTTCCTCTTCGATAAGCATCGCTGCGATGAATAATGACACTGAGAGCGTCAACATTTTCACCGTTCAGCAGAATATCCATTCTTGCCAGATCCTCAGTTCGGTATCCGATCAGGTCATACTCCAGTGATGCATATCCCTTAGAACACGATTTCAGTCGATCAAAGAAATCAAAGATAATCTCTGCAAGCGGCAGTTCGTAGGTAATCACGTTGCGGCCAGCATCGATTACTTCCATTCCCTGATAAACTCCCCGTTTGCCCTGACACAGTTCCATCACAGCCCCGATAAATTCATCAGGAACCATAATCTGAGCCTTTACATAAGGCTCTTCTATATGGTCAATTCTTGATGCGTCAGGCATCTTTGCCGGGTTGTCAATTTCTACCATAGATCCATCGCTGATATATACATGATAGATAACGGATGGTGCTGTAGCGATCAGATTCAGGTTGTATTCACGCTCCAGACGTTCCTGCACAACATCCATATGCAGCAGACCAAGGAATCCGCAGCG
>SABF01000208.1 GCA_009929095.1 Erysipelotrichia bacterium | reverse complement strand
GAACGTTCTACTTCAACTGTGAAGTCAACGTGCCCCGGAGTATCGATGATGTTAATCTGGCAATCTTTCCAGTGGCAGGTGGTTGCAGCGGAAGTGATGGTAATACCACGTTCCTGTTCCTGAACCATCCAGTCCATCTGAGAAGCGCCGTCGTGAGTTTCACCGATTTTATAAATCTTGCCTGTGTAATACAGAATGCGCTCTGTCGTTGTCGTCTTTCCGGCATCGATGTGAGCCATGATTCCAATATTACGGATTCTATCAAGGCTGAACTCTCTTGGCATATCTCCCTCTCTTTCCTATTACCAGCGGTAATGTGCGAACGCCTTGTTCGCTTCTGCCATCTTGTGGGTATCTTCCTTCTTCTTTACTGAAGCTCCGGTTCCATTGGCAGCGTCCATAATCTCGCCAGCCAGTCTCTGCTCCATTGTGGTCTCATGACGCAGGCGGGAATAATTCACCAGCCAGCGAAGACCCAGTGTGAGCTTGCGCTCAGCGGATACTTCTACCGGTACCTGATAGTTGGCTCCGCCGACACGGCGAACCTTCAGTTCCAGCATCGGCATGATATTGCCGAGTGCCTTCTCAAATACTTCCATTGGATTCTGCTTTGTCTTTTCCTCAACGATAGCGAATGCATCATAGAGGATGGTCTGCGCAGTTCCGCGCTTTCCATCGATCATAATCTTGTTGATCAATTTTGTGACGAGCTTTGAATTGTAAATCGGATCAGGAAGAACGTCACGCTTTGCTATATAACCTTTTCTTGGCATGTTCTGTTATCTCCTCTCTTACTTCGCAGCCTTAGGCTTCTTTGCACCATAGCGGGAACGGGCCTGATTGCGGCCATCCACGCCAGCGCAGTCCAGTGTGCCGCGAATGATGTGATAACGGACACCAGGGAGATCCTTGACACGGCCGCCGCGGATCATGACGACTGAGTGTTCCTGAAGATTGTGTCCAACTCCTGGGATATAAGCAGTAACTTCCATGCCGTTGGAAAGACGAACACGGGCATACTTGCGAAGTGCGGAGTTTGGCTTTTTCGGAGTCATTGTTCCGACACGTGTGCAGACACCTCTCTTCTGAGGGCTGCTGAGCTTTGTAGGATGATTCTGGAGTGAATTGAAACCGCGGTTTAATGCTGGTGATTTGGACTTGTAGACCTTATCGGTACGGCCTTTGCGTATCAGCTGATTAATTGTAGGCATTGCTGTCTCCTTCCTCATGCACACATAACCGTGTGTGCCATTTCTTAGACTAAATTTAAGCTTTGCGCATGGCAAAGCCTTTTTCCGCTAAGCATGGATAATGTTACAAGTACAAAAAGCTGATGTCAATCATTATTTTCATTATTTTTATCAACGCACAGGTCCGGGCGTGCCGTTCTGTCCTGTCAAACGTCTCTATATCCTATATTTATGCGGTATTATGCAATCATTCAGCTGAAGAAACAGTATTCCAATCCGTTCCATGATAGAATAAATTCAGAGTTTTGCAGAATATTTATTCTTGTCTGAACGCGAGAGAAAGCACCTTCGGTATCAGACAGCTATTGATATTTATCAGAATCAGAATACACAGGAGGCGTTATGATCAGATTTGCAATTCTTGGTCCCGGACATATCAGCCATCGGTTTCTTGCCGGACTGAACGATATTGATGATGCCAAAGTCACTGCCTTTGCGACGAGGCACCCTGAACAGATACAGGAATATGCGAAGGAAGCAGGAATTTCCCGCATTCTTTCATATGATGAGCTTTATGCTTCAGATGATATTGATGCAGTATATATCTCCACACCTCCATTCGTGCATGCAGAACAGATCAGAAACTGTCTTCTTTCCGGCAAGCATGTACTGGTAGAAAAACCCATGGGCATCACTCCGGAAGAAGCAGATTCACTGTATCATCTCGCTGAGTCTCAGCGGCTGACACTGATGGAAGCACAGAAAGCACTGTTTTTGCCGGTATACGATCAAATCACCCGCTGGCTGCATTCCGGAAGACTAGGCCGAGCCATTGCAGCAGATGCGTCTTTTTCAAGACGAGCCAGTTATTCGTCTGAGCACTGGGTCATGAGTCAGCCGGGCCGAGGCTGTGTTTATGATGTCGGCGTATATCCGCTGGCAGTTCTTCTTTCTTTATTCGGTATCCCGGATAAAATTGTCCGTCTTGATTCTGAGGAAGAAGGCTGTCCAATATCGTCCGTCATTTCCATGCACGCTAATGGCATAGAAATGACCGCCTTCAGCGGCTTTGCCTGCACAAGAGATAACAAGCTGAAGATTTATGGCGAGAACGGACACATTGAGTGCGAAGATTTCTGGCATGCACACGACGCGGATCTGTTTACCGAAGAAGGCTCAGAGCATTTCCACTCCGACTTCAATTCCGAGTTCACATTTGAGACGAAGCATTTCCTGAGTCTGATCAAAGAAGGAAGATCTTTCAGTCCTGTCATCACGCCGGAACTGAGCATGGAAGTTCTGCGCATTGCCCAGGGAAAAAATCTCTGAACATGCAAACATTTGGGTTTCTTGAATTACCGCCTATAATGATGATGGAGGAATTGTATGGCAAAAAATAAAGTCTGCGATTTCTGTCTGAGTGAGTCCCGCGGCCTGTTCAGCGCACCGGAACAGCTGTCAGATGGACATGCAATATGCAAAAACTGCAAGAAGATTATTCAAAGCTATGATCTGCCAGTAAAATATGATCTGCTGCAGATCCTTGTTACTGCTGATTCCTATCAGCGTGAAATGATCATGGGAGACTATCTGGAAAATCATAAGGCTGCTGATACACTGGCACTGTATTTTCCGATGCCTGCGATCGTTATGCATCATGGCGAACACTGTGCCAACGAATGCACCGCTGAGATCCGAGTGACCAAAGCAATGATTCCAGCCGAGTCTGCGCCAGCCAGTATCGCCGATATTACCAGACAGAAGATTTCCAATCTATCTGATGCGCCAGGAGAATCCGGGGCAGAGACAGTCACCGGAAAACTATATGAAACAGAAGCTGCAGTTTACTTCATGTCAGAACATTTCATCAACTGCCATCGTCTGTCTCAAATCGTTCATGAGAATCCCGATACCGAGCATCTGCATATCATGGAAGGATCATCAACCTTCACGTACACGATGAAACATACTGACCTGTTTTTCCTGAGAGAGCGTCTATTCCAGCTCACAACTGCTGCAGCCGCAAACAAGAAGACCAACCTCGTATACCTGACCAGCGATAATACCATGACAATCACGCCTGGCATCTACAG
>SABF01000207.1 GCA_009929095.1 Erysipelotrichia bacterium | reverse complement strand
GTCCTAAGGGGACGTCCAAATCCCTTAATAGTTCACAATTTTGGCCGTTTCCCAAATATGTGATTTTTCACACATTATTTCCGGAAACTTGCAAACATGCACTGCATTCTGTAGAATAACGCCTATGTTAAGAAGAAAACTGAGAAACAGCCTTCTGGCAGCGGCGGGTGCAGCAATGATGCTGTCACTCAGCACGATGCCTGTCGAAGCTGCAACAGCGGACACCGCTGTTATGCCACTGATAGAAATCAGCATGGCAGACTCTGATCCGCTTGATACCCTGAAGAAGGAAGTCATCAAACAAAGAGCTGAAGATACCGATCTCGTTCTCTCCACTGTAGATATAGGAGCCAGCAAAATTTCAGTCGACCACTTTAATCAGTCCCGGAAAGGATTGAGTCAGGTCACTGTCAATATTATTCTCGCTTCGAAAGAAACTGAAACAGATGGAGATGAAAGAACCCTGGAACCGTCTATGGCCTACTCCTTCTCTGAAACGATCACTCTTTCCATCAAGGAAAGCGCAGCACCTCAGATCCTTCTGACGGAGAGTTTTCTCTCGCTGAATATCGGTGATGAGTTCATTCCGGAAAGCCATCTGAGCTACGTTGGAGACAGTTCCAATGTACTGCCGGCCGTTACAATTGAAAACTGGGTAGATACATCTGCTGCCGGTACTTACTGGTGCCATTACATGGTTACGAACCAGTTGGGAAAGCAGACCAGTGCTTATCTCAGAGTAGATGTTGAAGATCCGACAGTCACAGCAGGAAACGGTGCCTTTGCAGGCATTGCCGCCCTCAGCGGAGCCTATGTAGACGGCTCTGTGTATGGAATGCTGGACGCAATTAATGCAGTCCGCACTTCTTCCGGCCTGTTCGCCTACTCCATGGCGGATACAGCAGGACTGACCGCTGCGTCAGTCAGAGCTTCTGAAGCTTCCTACTACCTGTCTCACACAAGACCGAACGGAACATCCTACTCTACCGCTTTCGATGAGCAGGGTGTCGGACACGGTTTCATATATGAGTGTCTGGTTGCCTACGGTTCCTCCATTGACTCCAACCTGAGCTGGTGGCTGAACGAACCGGGACATGCAAGAATCATCCTCGGCTCCTCCGGAAGCACGATCGCAATCGGGTATTCCAATGGTGTCTGGGTCGCAGACGTATATTGATTCCATCTTAGCTTTATGAGAACTGCTCTGATCAGCAGTTCTTTTTTATCTTTAGGAACCGCTGCTGACAGCAGCAGTCTTGCACAGTCCGCCAGCATTCAGATATGGCAGAATGAATCCGCATATGAAAACCACTGCCCCAGTGATGAAATCTCATAGGTTATGACAGTGGCTTCTTTTTATCCTGTAAATGACAGCAGCACATCTCGGGCAAATCTTCGTGCCCGGCACAGATCTTTCTCATTTGGATGACCATGGGCTATAAATCCCATGAATTGTCCTCTCAGGCATAAGTGTTCCGGATAGATGAATATGCCCTTGTGCTCCAGAAGATTGATTGCCAGTTCCATATGATCCGCACCGGTTGCTGAAGTGCAGAATACTGCAGCACCGCGGATTCGTTTCGGAGGAAGCTGATCCAAGTAGTCCATTAGATTCTGATCCGGCTTGCCGGCATAGATGCCCATGCCAACAAATAAAAGATCAGTATCCGCCAGCGCTGCCGGCTCATTGATGTCGATTGCTTCTATACCGAGTTCTTCGGCCATCGCTTCTGCAGCTTTTCTGGTATTTCCGCTGCGAGACTGATAAATAAGACGAACTGTTCCCACAGGATTCCCCTCCATAAATCACCAAATCACTGCAGTGAAGCAGTTGATCATTGTTATTTGAACAGCAGACTGGAAAAAATACTGTTGACGATAGCCAAGATAATAGATGCCCATACTGCAGTGCCAAAGGAAGCGATGTAGGAACCGCTGTTCAGTGCAAATGCCATCTGCAGCACTAAAGCATTGATGATAATCGAGAACAATCCGAAGGTCAGTATGGTGACCGGCAGAGAGATCAGCTTCAGAACCGGCTTAATTGTGACTGTCAGTACCGCAAGTGCAAGCGCAGTAAAAATCAGTGCCCAGGCATCTGCGAACTGAATGCTGGAGCCAAACAGTTTATCCACTGCCCAGAGTGAAAGACCGTCCACCAGCCAGATTTGAAAAAATCCTTTTCCTGTATCATTCATGTCTTAAATTTTAACATTTCATTGTATGAATTGAAACCTTTTTGCAATTTATTCCTCACCCGGCGGAGTTATTCTCCGGGCAATATCATAGATAATGATAATGCCTAATATGGCAATGCAGAAATAGCTGAAGTACAGCTCCTTCTGTGATTGATTTTCCTCTTTGGTTTCTTCTCTGACATCTGTGATCTTTGCGGTCATCGGCACTGAACCGATCTCTTTTCCGTCAATGGAGAACACAACATCTGCCGTGATCTGATTGGGATCTTCAGAATCCTCATTTGCAGTTACCATTTCCATAGTGATCTGCGTCTTGTCAATTGCCATTGGCAAAAGAATGGAAAACTCACTGTTGGAATTAAAATCCACGTTATAGCTGTGCTTCTTTCCTTCGTATACCTCAATTGTCTTCGTCCCGACATCAGCACCGCTCAGGGTCACGGTATGATAGCTGCTGAAACCGTAGTCAAGTATTTTCCTTACATCCTCATATGCCGCTGTCTCATCCGCTTCACCAAGCACTACAGCGATCAGGGATGTTCCATTTCTTTCTGCAGAGGCTGCCAGGGCATAGCCCCCTTCTGCAGTGCTGCCGATCTTGCAGCCCGTTGCACTTTCATAGGCGCTTTCCTGGCCTGGAAGAAACTGGCAGTCATTGCCAATCGGTCTTGCTTCTGTCATGTTGGTCGCTTCCATCACATAGCCGGAAGAACTGAATATTTTTTTGAATGTCACATTCTTGATTGCAGCTTGGACAAGTTTAGCCAGATCAGCCGCACTGGAATAATTATTCTCATTATTCAAACCAAAAATATTCTGAAAACTGGTATTCCCCATATTCAGAGAAGCTGCCGTGCTGTTCATCAGTGAAATAAATGTATCCTGATCCTGACTGACTGCTTCTGCAAGCATGGCTGTAGTATCGTTAGCACTGTAAAGCAGTGAAGCATATTCTGCCGCAAGAGCTGTCATAGATTCTCCGCTCTTGATCCAAAGCACTCCGGACTCATGATTGTATGTCTGAAATGCAGTATCACTCATGGTAACTGCTGTACTGATATCCAGTTTTGTACAGGCAAGATAAACCGTCATGATCTTGGTCAGACTTGCCGGATCCAGATG
>SABF01000011.1 GCA_009929095.1 Erysipelotrichia bacterium | reverse complement strand
CTATATATCCTATCTGAAAAATCTTAAAGCAGATCTGAATCACTCTCTTGAAGAACTTGGATGTGCTCATCTAGTTCACCACCAGCATGGGTCAATCGGTCTTGCGCTGCAGAATGTACAATGTGATTACTATGATTATTTAGCAGGCAAAGCAGAAGCGGAGCACCTGTTTCACGGTGAATATATGAGTCAGTACAACTGGGCTGAATCAACGGCAGCCAATCTGCGCTGAAAAGAAAGGAGCACACCTGAATATGTTTGATCTGCGGCCGATATACATCTCAGTGGAATTGACCACGGCAGTGCTTTGGACACTGTATTCTTCGGTGCTCCTTCTTTCCAATGATGATGGTGAGAATAGCCAAACAGTGATAAAGATGCTTATGTGCAATACTGTACTTCTGCTGTCAGATGCAGTGGCTTGGTACCTGAGAGGTGCAGATACTTATCTGAGTTGGTGGTTAGTTCGTATTTCAAACTTTATTTTGTTTGAGTGCAATTATGCCATGCTCATACTGTTTACCGATTTTATTGACCACCTGACTGAATCGCACGGGACAAGGAAGAAAGCGGCAATTGGAACAGGCATTCTTGGCGTGATTCTGATTGTCATACTGCAATTTGCCAATTTGATATATTTCTTTGATGCGGAGAATTTCTACCATCGCACTTCTCTATACTGGCTGACGTCTGTGATCGGTCTGACAATTCTATTGATAGATATACGGCAAATTGTTGAGAAGCGGAGCAGTCTCAGCAGATCAATGTTAATTATGTGCTTGATCTATGCCTTCCTTCCGCTCGCTGCACTATTGATTCAAACGCCAATATATAGATTCTCTCTGTCAAATGCTGCGTCCGCAATCGCGGCAACTCTGCTTGCAGTAGTGGCTGAAGCGAATTATGCTAGAAAATGCAGAGAAAACTATGAATGTCTGCATAAACAGGATATTGAACTTCATGATCTGCAGAATCGCATGATTATATCTAAGGTGCAGCCTCATTTTCTCTTTAAAAGTCTGAATGCAATTTACTGTCTGATACAAAAAGATCTCAAGCAGGCAAAGACAGCAGTGGATCAGTTTTTCACTTACCTTCGGGTCAATGTATTAGCGCTTGGAGATACCAGGATGGTTCCTTTCAGCAAAGAATTTGAAATCATCGGCAGCTATCTGAATCCGGAACATATGCGATCCGGCGATGAAATGAAAGTATTGCAGTATTATAAAGCAGTTGATTTTGAGGTTCTGCCTATGATCATTCAGCCGCTTGTTGAGAATGCAGCCAACCACGGTATTAAGAAAAGGGAAAATGGCGGCACAGCTGAGATCACATCCAGTGAAACGAAACATGAATTTCTCATTGCAGTGAAAGATGATGGAGTTGGATTCAACCCGGATGATCCGCCGATCAATGAATCCAATCATGTCGGCATGCGCCGTGTGAAGGAACGAATCCGCTACATGTGCAAAGGAACAGCAGATGTCATAAGCAGTCTGAAAAGATTATCGAACCGGCAGGCTGAAGACGGGAATTTCGTTGCTGAAGTTCATCATGCGTCTTCCTTTGAATGTCATGCACAAACTGATCAAAGAGTGGATTGTGACCGACAGGCATCACTATTATGGACTGCACTTTTACTTAAGCATCATTGCGTCTTATCAAAAGGGCCCGGTGCTGCATTGATGGAATATGCAATGAAGCAGTTTGAAAATTTGCCGCTGTATCTGGAAAATTCCACATCAATGCGAAATAATGCATTCTATAATAAATAGGATTTGAAGATATATTTGCCATAGATATTGCCGGGCACCTGGTGATGCTGAAGAAATAAGATGCTGATATCAATCTCTGGCAAAATATTAAATAGGAAGGAACCTGAGAATGAAGAACATGTCCTATATCAACGCAATAATCAGACTGTTCAGAGGCCCATCTGACCAGAAAATTGCTAATGCCATCAATGCTGCCAATGTTAGAAATCTGCGTCGCTTTTCATTGGTTATCATTCTGCTGGAAACTGTTTCAATAATTCTCTATATGGCCGTAAATCTCAGCAGCCCGGAACTGTTCCAAACAGTATGCAGCATCAGTTTCTGTATCATATCCTGTGTGCTGGTTGAAATCATTTCCGGAAGACTGATCATGGAATATGACAGCACCGGGGTCATTTCGAATCGATCAACAATTGTTCTGGTGACGGTTTCTTATCTTCTAATGTCCATCTGGGGAATAATTGTAGATGCTCGCCATTATTCTGCTGGCGAGCAGATGATGACATTCTATATTGTGCAGTTCTGCTTCGTGTGCTTCGTTGCAGTCAGACCGAAGATAGATTCTTTTCTGATTGCTTTGAGTTTCGTCACGTTTTATACGGTTCTGTGGCGGATTGACGGGGCAGCCGGACTGCAGCCGCTGAATGTTATCGTGTTTTCGATAATTGCGATATTCGGCAATGCCATCAAATATTCAACACTTCTGGAAACAGAACAGAATAATGCCAAAATAAGAGAACTGAATCAGTATCTGCAGCAGGAAGTCACAATTGATGATCTGACTAAAGTGAAGAACAGAAAAGCACTTAGAAATGATATGGATCATTTTTTGGGAAAGAACATATGCGTTATCATGGCAGATATAGATCACTTCAAGAAGTACAATGACACATATGGACATCTGACAGGAGATAAAGTGCTGAGCAGAACTGCTGAAGTGTCAGAAGAGGCATTCAAAAACGGGGACATATATCGCTATGGCGGTGATGAGTTCCTGTTTATTCTGCCTGGCTGCACGGATGAAGAATGCAGACAGGAGATTCAGAGGTGGAATTTATTAGTCAGCGAAATCAAAATTTCAGAAATTGGTGAACAGATCAAATTCAGTTATGGATTGAGCAGCGGAGTGATCAACAGCTATGATGATTTCCGTACAATTCTGAAAACTGCTGATGACCGGCTGTATACAGCCAAGGGTAAAATAAAATGAAAAGAAACGGCAGCAATGCCGTTTCTTGATATCTCATGCCATGATCTCTTAATTAGGCTCCGGGGAGAGATCAGCGAGCAGTTTATTATATATCTTTAATGCGCTTTCATAAGTCTGATCAGCCTTGGGCGTATTCTTGCTTTCGGAATTCTGGGAATATTCATTATCTACAGCCAGTTTACCTTCCGCGGTGTAGTTGCTTGTGGTCCAGACCGTAAAGGTGCCGGTGCCTGAATTATACCGGATGATCGGAATGGGAGTCTGTTCTGTCGCTCCTTTAGCTGCATCAAAATATTTTCTTACATCAACTGCGGTCCAATACAGCGCATAATGTTTATCTTCGCTGCTTGATGTTCTGACTTTTCGCAGCTGCCACATGCTGGCACCCATTTTCGCCAGATCCAGTCCTGCCTCTTTCAGTGTGCAGTCGAAGTTATATGCTTTTGAATCTGTTCTCTCAGCAGCGATTGAATCAATGACCGTATTATTAAAATACTCTTCTTTTTCCTGAATGGTCTTCTGGATGAAAGCTATTGTATCGCTCTGGAAGAAACTGTGATCGCCAGTCCATGCACAGGCTGCGGTTCCGTCTGCGTGAACAGTTACGGATACAATCTTAGCTGTACCATTCTCGTTTGGAATCCCGTCAGCATTGTCGTCGACATCCTTTGACGATTTTCCGTAACCGCGGATATTCAGTATGCTGGAAGATACTGTCCCTGATTCGGCATCATAGTAGTACACAGCAGTAGCATAAGGGTCACTGCTCATATGCGCACAAATCGCTGCCGATTTTGCCGATCGGACATTTGCCTGGTCAGCGGCTGCTTTCGACTTGTCCAGCTGATTAGAAAAAACAGGAATTGAAACAGCTACAAGAACTGCAATGATTGCAACCGCAATCAGTAGTTCTGCGAGTGTAAATCCCCATTGATTTTCTCTGTTTTTGATCATTGGCATACGTTAGTTCTTCTGACAGCGAAGCTAATCGGAGTGTAACATATCCTGTTGAGAAATACAAAACATATTCGTTATAAACTGTTGGTTTTCTGACTTGATTCGTATCATGATTATGCATTCTGATATTATTTTTATAACAGAAACGGCTGGCAGATGATGAACAGGAAAAATTAGATTCTGGTGATTTCGATTGCATTGCTCATGTTTGAATGCTGCTTTGAATACTCTGATTGCTATGGCTATATCGGATATCTTGAGTATTATGATGGATTTATTTTGGCTGTATTCTGCATATAACATGGAAATCCATGCATGCAAGTATATGATGCAGCATTAAAACGAAGAAGCGTTCGAAAATTCATCGTCGAGGATATTTTGGATTCTTAAATTGAAAAGTGCTGTACAGCGTCATGGCAGCATCGAGTGCTGCAAATGTCAGCCTGGGGAATTTTGTGCTGTTAAGTAAAAGGAAGTGCAGATGCGTCTGTGAAAAATTCTAAGCTGACAGTGGAGAAAATGAGAATTGAAACATGCAGGTGAGGTCTGTTATCACTCACAGCACCAATGAAATGAGTTAGTAAATCCCGTATATAGAAGAGCATATTATGCCGTTGGCTCTGATTCATTTAGAGTCTTCAAACATGTGTGCAATATCAAGAGCGCATTATTGTTTGAAGTACGTTCATTGGCTCGAACAGAAATAAGTACTTCTGGTCTGATAGAGAAATGAGGTCAAGGATAGATAGCCGAGGTAAAGATCTGCCGCACATAAGACACATATGAGCCACACACAAGTCACAGACAGTGTAATGGATAGTTTTATACTTGTGTTTCATTTTTTGCAATGATAAATTATTTTTATTAAGGCTGTATTAATGCTAATTTTAGGGGGGGATAATTTATGAAATTAACAATGAAAAAGATTTCCGGTTATCTGCTTGCACCTTTGCTGTGCTTTTCGATGGTGCTGGGCGGATGTGCGCCTTCAACGGCATCTGCAACACCTTCAGCAGCGGTGATTGACGATGCGTATGCAACACGTGAATATGCAGTGTCTGAATTTGTTCAGTCGGTAGGACGAAATAATCTCAATGCCAGCAAGTACGTCCTCTCAACATACTCTGACGCAGATCAGATTGAAGATGATTACATCACTGATTATCAGAAGGCTGCGGATAATGGAATTGTTCAGAAAGACACAGATAATCCTCTGCGTCCGCTTGAGAATGTTACAAAAATCGAAGCGCTTGTTTATTTTTCCAGAATACTTCCGGAGGATTCCTGTGAAGCTGTTCAGGAGGCCAAGATATATACCGATGTGCCGGAATGGGCACAGAAAGATATTGAGAAGCTGAGTGCTGCAGGATATCTGGATAATTTTACAGAAGAGACACTTGGCGCAGATGACAAGATGACTGAAGAGGATATCAAGAGTCTGACAGATATTTCGGATTCTCTGTTCAATACGGTCACTGCGGGAGAGAGTTTCTACGGATATATCAATAACAAGGCGTTCAGAAATGTCAGTCTGGGAGATACTTCCTATGTTGATGCAATCCATGGCGCAGTTATTTCTAATGATAATTCATGGTCGGCAATCGATGAAATGTATATGAAACTGACAGATACAGAAGGCAGCATGCTTAATGATCTGATGGATGGCACCTTGAAATATGAGGACGGAACACCGGGTCAGCGCATACATGATCTTCTGGAATGCATACAGAATAGTTCGGTCATGGCTGACAGCGACATCAAGACATTCAAAGAATATCGTCAGCGCATTATTGATGCCCAGGATATAGAAGCATTGGTTGATGCAACTAACGGCATTTATAAAGAGACAGGCATTCCGACACTCCTGTCATTCTCCTCGCTAACAGATCCGGAGGTTAATGACAAAATGTATCCGGCGGTCGGCTTTGTGGATGCCGGCTATGGGGCAGTTATCGCATTCTGTCAAAAGAATATAGATAGAAACGGTCCTATATATATCGAAAAGATATATGAGATGGGCCAGAATGAGGGACTCGATCTGACAGAAGAAGATGCCCAGAAGGCATTTCAGATTCAGATGGATCTCTCAAATAAAAATGAGTCAAATTTCCTGTCAATATACTATCAGTTCTTGATGATGCGTTCGATGTTTGATGAAACCTACAGTCAGGATCAGATGACGGATGATATAAATGCATTGCTTGCTGAACATCCAAATATCAATGAAGAAACTATGGACTTTGTCGAGACTCCTTCTAAAATGATGACAAATGAAGAAATAGTTCAAGATTATCTGATGATTGACTTGACCAGCGTAGCTGATGAACTTGGATACCATGATTATGACAGTATGCTGTACAGCCGCAAGGAAAGCATGAATAGTTCGAAGCAGATCCTGAGTGATCCTTCAAATCTGAATGCATTGAAGCTTAATGCACTTCTCGCTCTGAGTAATTCATGTGGCAGTAGCGCAGGTATTACCGAGGAAGAAACCAAGATTAAATCTGAGCTTGTAATGGTGATGTTATTCAGTGGTATGGAACTTCCTTACAGCCAGGAGTCTGATTTATTCCAGATGTTCAGTGACGCGAAAGATGAGTCGGTAGATCCCGCAGACGAAGATAATGGTATTCTGAGCAACCAGAACATTGCCACACTCAGAAAGTATCTGCCATTTGATATTGGTATGCTCTACTGTGAGAATTATTACGATGAAGAAACAGGCACCCAGATCTCCGATATGATCGAAAAAATATGGAATGCATATCTTGCACGCTTTGAGAACAATACCTGGATGTCCGAATCAACGAAGAAGGCAGCAGAAGAAAAGATATACAACATGGTCGCTGTAATTGGCTATCCGGATAATCTGACTAATCCAGTAATCACTTCTCCGGAAGATGGCGGAACGCTTTTCTCCAATACCATAAGTGTCATGAAAAATGAACTGAATATAAATATTCGCAATGTTGCAGAAGAAGGATTCTTCAGAACGATGATGGCGATGAGTCCGGATACGGTAAATGCAAACTATAATCCGGGTATCAATACATTCAATATCTATGCCGGAATTCTGAATCCGCCGGTGTACGACAAGAATCGCAGTGAAGCGGCAAATCTTGGCGCTGTTGGAATGGTGATTGCTCATGAGATCGGTCATGCCTTTGATGCATCAGGAGCAAATTATGATGCAAATGGTGTTTATAAAAACTGGTGGACAGATGAAGATCATGCTAAATTCCTCGAAATTCAAAATAAGTTTATTGAATACTATAAGAATTTCTCAATCGTAGAAGGTGTTAC
Organism: Erysipelotrichia bacterium; assembly: GCA_009929095.1. Lineage (GTDB taxonomy): Bacteria > Bacillota_I > Bacilli_A > Erysipelotrichales > Erysipelotrichaceae > Bulleidia. The sequence continues at coordinate 9,524 of SABF01000011.1, read as the reverse complement.
TCAGGATTCGGAACAGACCATTCAGGAAAACATGGCTGATATTGCCGGCATTCAGGTTGTGATGGATGTAGTAGGAGATAACCCTGATGACCAGCGCGAAGCCCTGCAAGCATTTGCGGAGGAATGGGCAATGCTTGGCACTGAGAAGAGTCTGACAAGCGACTACCATTTGTCTGATAATCATTCCATTGCTCAGGTGCGTGTCAATGCATGCGTCAGTACATTGGACAACTTCTATGATCTGTACGATATTAGTGAGGATGATCCGATGTATGTTGCACCGGAAGATCGCCTGAGACTTTGGTAAGACGTAACAATTGAATCTGTAACATTCAGCCCCAAAGGAATTGCATGCCGGAGGGGCTTTCATATACGATGAAATAAAAGATGGAGGAACTTCAATGTGCAGTAAAGTGCAGAAACTGAACGTGCTGTCAGAGATTGCCGGGCAGCTGAATGAAGCGGGTATCACCTGGGCAGCAGGCGGCTCGGCAATGCTGTATCTGAACCATATAGCTGAAGAGTTCAATGACTTGGACCTCATGATTATGAATAAGGATGCGGATGAAGTGAGGCGGATTCTGCTGAATATGGGAACTCTGCATGCTTCAAAGTCCAATATATCCTGCAGCTCTGAGTGTTTTATGGAATTTACTGTCAAGGATGTCGATGTGGATGTTATGGCGGGATTTTACATTCTGAAAGATGGTATATATTATGACAGAAGCCTGCGTGCGGAAGATATTGAATGCTGGGTGACTGTCAATGGTCAGAGCATACCGCTGCACTCTGTTAATGTCTGGCGAAGAAATTATGAACTGATGGGCAGAAAGACAAAAGTGGAACTCATTGATTGCTATGCAGAGAAGAAAAAACATACAGTAACGAGCGTTTGATTATCTTTCCCTGTAAATAGGTCTGCTACAATAGCAGGGGTGTATCTGCCCTGAAAGAGAAGTGGAAATATGTTGTGTATTGTATTGATCATACTTTTAATCCTGATGCTGACATATCTCGCTGCCATCATGCCGAATCTCAGACAGGACATGAAAACAAGCGGACTGCTTGATGTACGATATGCACATCGCGGATTATTCAGCAATGAAACAGATGTACCGGAAAACTCTATGAGAGCGTTCAGAAAAGCAAAGGACGCAGGCTATGGAATTGAAACGGATGTACAGCTTTCCAAAGATGGAACAGCTGTACTGTTTCATGATTTTACTCTGGCAAGAATTGCGAGAAACGATCGCAATGAGCCGGTTGCCGGGAAAGTGTCTGACTACACATTGGAAGAGCTGGAATCTTTTCATCTGCTGAATTCAGAGGAAAAGATACCTCTGTTTCAGGATTTTCTTGATCTGATTGATGGCAGTGTTCCTCTGATCATTGAATTGAAAATTGAAAACAGCGATACGAAACTGGAAGTGTGTTCCGCTGCGGATCAGATGCTTCGACAATACAAAGGATTATACTGCATTGAATCATTCAACCCGAGAGGTGTGCAGTGGTACCGGCTGAATCATCCGGAAGTGATCAGAGGGCAGCTCTCTGACCTGTTTCATAAAGAGGATCCGGATCATTACAGCATTCTGATGTTTGCCTGTGAGAATATGCTGTTTAATTTTCTGACAAGGCCTGATTTTATAGCGTATGATGTGAATTATCCATGTAATGCGTCCAGAGCATTATGCCGGCATCTATATCACAATACGGCGGTGTGCTGGACAGTGAAGAGTGAAGAACAGCTGGCAGAAGCTCAAAAGCACTTTGATGCATTTATCTTTGACAGCTTTGTACCAAAGGCCGGACCAAAAACAAAGGGAAACCAATGCTGAAACAATGGGATTATGAGAAAAGTATTCTGCAGGTAAGTGCTTCGCTGCGTCAGTACTATGGACTGACTGCTGAATATAAATCGGACAAAACTGTGGATGAATGGCTTGACTGCCATCATTTCAGATGCATTATTGCACTTCTGATTGATGGTATGGGTTCTGAGATTATTCATCATAAACTGATGGAAGAAGATTTCTTCAGGACTTACCAAAGTGAGACCGTTTCAACAGTGTATCCGCCGACGACTACAGCAGCTACAACTGCATTTCAGACAGGCAAAAGTCCCAAAACAAATGCTTGGCTTGGGTGGAACCAGTATTTCAGTGAACTGGATGATCAGGTCATTCTGTTTCGCAATCAGAGTCAGTATGGAGATCAGCGGTATCCAAAGTTTTCGTGGAAGACACTGCCGGTTCTGCCGATACAGGATGAACTGAATAATCGCGGAATAAAAGCTGATTCTGTCTGGCCGGGCTGGAGTGAGCATAATCCATGCATCACCTATCAGGCACTGCTTGATAAGCTGGACGTACTTTCAAAGGATAATGATCTTCGCTTTGTCTATGCTTACTGGGACAGACTGGATGAAATGATGCACGAACTTGGCCCGTCAGATGTCCGTGTTGGTCAGGAATTGAAACGGCTTGACCAGCTGACAGCTGCTTTTGCAGAAAAACTGAATGAAGATATCGGTATTCTGATCCTGGCTGATCATGGTCAGATAGATGTAACGCATTATGCACTGGACCAGGATGAGGAACTTTGCGGCTGCTTTCGAAAAGCTCCCTCTCTTGAGGCGAGAACGACAGCATTTTTTATTAAGCCGGAATGCATGGAACTGTTTCCGGTTCTGTTCAATAGAAAATTTTCGGGTCAGTTTGAATTGCTCAGCCATGATGAAACTGTTCAGTCCGGGATCTTTGGGCCAGGAGCAGCGCATCCTCGCTTTGAAGAATTTATAGGTGACTATACTGCCTTTGCCAAGTCAGACTTGCAGCTGGATTATATCAAGGGAAAGCATCTGAAGGGCAACCATGCCGGCTTACTGGATGCGGAAAGCATGATACCGGTCATTCTTTATCCAAAGAATGCAGTGTGATCCATTTGAATCATTGCAAAAATCAGTTATTTCATTGTTGTAAAGAAATCTCTGACTCGTTCTTGATCGGTACGCTGATTGAGTCTAGTCTGAATCTTTTCTGCTTTGGTTACTTCATTTGTGATAATGCCATCCGCATCGGAATCTAGGAAGTGATTCAGTTTTTCGTTGGTGTCAACTGTCCATACATATACTTGTTTGTTCTGATCATGGATTTCAGCGATCACATCGGAAGTAGCAGGGGTTACTTCTAGAATCAGACTGTCAACTTTGATCTCTGCCTGTTTTCCATAAGCATAGGAGTAGATATATCCGGTGTTCATTTCCGGATAGGCGGATTCTGTATATTCCATAAGTTTGTATTTCAAGGACATGATCAGGGCTTGATTTTCCATGCCCTGATCTTTGATCATCTGTACAACATCATCGGCCATCTGCTTATCAGCGGTACGCCCTTTCAGTTCAACTAATAAATACTGGCCGCTCTTCTTTCCCTCAGCCAGAACTTCTTCGAGGGTTGAAACAGCAGCGGAAGGCCTTGTTTTATCAAAGGAGTCTTTGACCACGAGCTCTTTTATCTGGGCAAGAATCAGATCATCTGGCTTTCGATTCAATCCGGCTACACGCTGGAAACTGTCATCATGATTAATGATGTAATAGCCGTCCTTAGTTCTCTCCACATCCATTTCATTGCCCCATACACCGGTGGCTGCAGCATTTTGCATGCCGAGAAGTGTGTTCTCAGGTCCAAGATTTCCGCCAAGACGATGGGCAATAATTCCAACATTGCTCTGATTGATAAATATAGCAGAGAAACTCAAAGCACCTATGTAGGAAATGCCAAGATCAATCAATCCTATTAACAGAATACTGATGATGAGCAATGGATGATGTTTCTTCCTCTGCTCGGGAACAGAAGCACATTTTTCCTCACGGTACTGATACCAGAGTCTTGTGAGCTGAAGAACCATCAGCGGGGTGATCAGCAAGGTTAAGATGATGAGCAGGAGAGTGGCAGTCATGTAGATAAGTATGGTGATAAAACGGCTCGCGGTAATATTCATGGAAGAAAGATTGATCAGGTAGAAAGGCCCCTCTGATAGCAGCCAGCAAATCCCCTTAACAGCAAGAGGAATGCCAATTACCGTGCACAAAACAAATTTAAGCAGAAAATCCCAAAGATGTGCTTTTACCATCTCAGCAGAGTGCTTCATTGCTGTCTTTGCTTTTTCGTGCCCCAGTATGGCAAAGTGAATTGTGAATGCATAGCGGATGCCGATATAAGCAAATACTGCAAAGATTGCCGCTTTTGCGTAAGGCCACCAGAACTGATGTACAAAACCTTCATAGATCCAGGGAGGAATGGTAAAGGAATCTGTCAGAGAAGAGGTATATCCAAGACCGATAATCGGCAGTATAAAGGAAATATAGCAGATGACAGGAATTCCCCAGGGAGAAAGAAAGTTCCCGGCAGATTTGAATCCTTTGAGGATAGAAGCAAAGATGCTATCGTGCGATTCATTAATGATATTTGCCGAATTAATGATCTTTGTGTTGATATCAATGGAGACACAGAAAATCAGCATGAATACAAACAGCAGGATGATAATCCATCCCTGCCATGTTGAAAACAGGAAATCAGAATCGCCGCTGGTGAGTGCAATGCGATCAGTATTCTGCAGTGTCAGAAGAATTAGATAATTCAGCAGCATTACCATTAGATAAACCGCCAGCTTGGTAACAATCTGATATTTCAGCATGCCGGGAATACAGCGTATCCATGCATGCAAAGATTTACCGATATTGCGTCTGGCTGAGTTTTCTCGGGATGTCATGACGTAATTATACTGCCATTCAGAACTGGCGAAAAGAACAGGTCATAGATTATTCCTGATCTCTCGGTATCATCCTGAAAATGCATGATAAGGACAGCTGAGACATGCGAATACAAAGTGTATATACTGTCACGACATTTCTGCGGTCTGTTTCTGCAGGATCACGGAAGTCATGGGTATTGCCGTTCGAGCAGAAGAAAAAGCAAATCGGATAAATACCCAAAACAGAATCAGACTCTAAGTGATTCTTTGACTGCCGCGGAATTATCAGGAAGCGAATCTGCACTGATTTAGCATATGCTGTCGGTGCTTTTATAACGGATATTTGAATGCAGAACGTTAAGAAACCTATGCAGAAAGCAGTATGCCAGCATGTGAGAATCAATAACAGCAAAAGAATTGAGAAGCACATTTCACAGACATGGTCAATGGATTTAAACCGGTAAACAATGTGAAAAAACAGAAAGATTGCATTTCCAACTATCTGTGAAATAAAAAACTATTTTGATCGGAAAATAGATAGGTTTAGGGAAATAATGACTTAACTGGCATGATTGAGGCGTTTTACCTAAAAATAAAAAAATTTCCCTTTATTTCTGCGTTTTTGGATGGTTTTTTGTCGTTGACTTAATGGAAAAGGCAAGTAGAATAGTTGTTGCCCAGCAAATAGTTGGCGATTCAACTAAATTAGTGATTTCTTTTGGAAAGGGCAGTAGACGGGACATGGAAGCTGAAAATAACTTTTTAATTAACCTATCTGTGCTCTACCGCAATGTTCAGAAGTATTTTGACAAAGCACTGGCACAGTACGACATTGGATCCGGGCAGCTGATGTTTATGCTCTATATCAATGAACATGAGGGTGTAACAATGCAGGATGCCACGAGAGTGATAGAGGTCGATAAGGGAACAACGACCAAAGCCATCCAGAAATTAATTGAGCAGGGATATGTACAGTCAAGAACAGATGAAACAGATCGACGTGTACGTCGGCTGTACACAACGGATAAAACAGCAGGTATCATGAGTGCTCTCTATGATTACCGCAATGACTGCCGAAGTCACCTGGCTCAGGATCTGAACTTTGAAGTGTTTGAAGAAGCACTTGGCAAAGCCTGCATCAACAGCCGAATGTACCTGAATCCGCAGGAGAAATCCTATGAAGGAATCAGAATCGGCGGGATGCAGAAAATGACACTTCTGGATTACCCGAACAAAGTTGCGGCGACAATCTTTACCGGCGGATGCAACTTCAAGTGCCCGTTCTGCCACAACAGGGAACTGGTATTTCTTCCGGAAAACTATGAGTTCTTCGATCCGGAGGAAGTGATGCAATATCTTGAAAAAAGAAAAGGACTGCTGGATGGTGTGTGCATCTCCGGCGGAGAGCCGCTGCTTCAGGATGGTCTGATGGACTTCATCACGGATATCAGAAAGATGGGTTACCTGATCAAACTTGATACGAATGGCAGCTATCCCGATCGGCTGCAGAAGTTTCTGGATTCCGGCCTTGTGGATTATGTTGCAATGGACATTAAGAACTGTCCGGATCGATATGCAGAAACAGCAGGCGTCAATTCGGAGATATTCCATCTGGATCTGATTCAGAAATCAATTGAAATTCTGCAGAACGGAACTGTTGATTACGAATTCAGAACAACTGTCGTCAGGGAACTTCATACCAAAGAGAATCTGATTGATCTTGCCAAATGGATTAAAAAGACTGAAAAGTATTATCTGCAGCAGTATACGGACAGCGGCAATGTGATTCAGCCGGGCTGGACAGCATACAGCGGCAGTGAAATGGAAGAATTGTGTCAGGCAGTGAGAAGCGTCATTCCAACTGCTGAACTTAGAGGAGTGAAAGAGGGGTAAGCATATATGTACAAGGTAATTAAGAGAGACGGCAAACAGGCCGAATTCAATGTCAACAAAATCAGTGATGCAATCCGTAAGGCATTTGATGCCTGCAGCAGGCAGTATAACGATTCCATCATAGATATGATTGCGCTGAGGGTCACAAGCGACTTTGAACCCAAGGTGGAAAATGGATGCGTCGATGTTGAGGCAATCCAGGATTCTGCCGAGCGTGTTTTAAGTGAATCCGGATACGCAGATGTATCAAAGGCTTACATCCTCTATCGTAAGCAGCATGAGAATGTCAGAAACATCGCCTCCACAACGCTGGACTATAAGAAGCTGGTTGATGGCTATCTGAGTGCACTTGACTGGCGTGTAAAGGAGAATTCCACTGTCACTTATTCTGTTGGCGGACTGATCCTGTCCAACTCCGGTGCAATTACAGCAAATTACTGGCTGTCTGAAGTATATGACGAAGAAATAGCCAGCGCCCATCGTACCGGTGATATTCATATTCATGATCTGAGCATGCTGACAGGATACTGTGCAGGATGGTCTTTGAAGCAGCTGATTACTGACGGACTGGGCGGTGTCCCGGGCAAGATCACTTCAGCTCCGGCAAAGCACCTGTCTACACTGTGCAACCAGATGGTAAACTTCCTGGGCATTATGCAGAATGAGTGGGCTGGAGCACAGGCATTCTCCGGTTTTGATACGTATCTCGCACCATTCGTCAAGAAAGATCATCTTGCATATCACCAGGTAAAGCAGGATATTCAGTCATTCATCTATGGCGTTAACACACCATCCCGCTGGGGCACTCAGGCACCGTTCACCAATATTACTTTGGACTGGACCGTACCGGATGATCTGGCACATGTACCGGCGATCATCGGCGGCAAGAACATGGACTTTACTTATGGTGACTGCGTAGAGGAAATGGCAATGGTCAACAAGGCATTCATCGAGATTATGATCGAGGGAGATGCCAATGGCCGCGGCTTCCAATACCCGATTCCTACGTATTCCATTACTAAGGAGTTTGACTGGTCCGATACCGAGAACAATCGTCTGCTGTTTGAGATGACTGCCAAATACGGTACTCCTTACTTCTCCAACTATGTCAATTCTGACATGAAGCCAAGTGATGTTCGCTCCATGTGCTGCAGACTGCGTCTTGATCTGCGTGAGCTTCGCAAGAAGAGCGGCGGCTATTTTGGCTCTGGCGAGAGCACCGGTTCTGTAGGCGTTGTGACAATTAACCTGCCGCGCATTGCCTATCTTGCAAAGAATAAAGAAGACTTCTATACGCGTCTTGACAAGATCATGGATATCTCCGCACGTTCTCTGAAGATAAAGCGAACAGTCATCACCAAGCTGCTTGATGCCGGACTCTATCCGTATACCAAGCGCTACCTTGGCAGTTTCAACAGCCACTTCAGCACGATCGGTCTGATCGGCATGAACGAAGTCGGTCTGAACGCAAACTGGCTCAAGAAGGATCTGACTGCTTCGGAGACACAGAAATTTGCTGAAGAATGCCTGAATCATATGCGCTCCCGTCTGTCCGATTATCAGGAAGAATACGGGGATCTGTACAACCTTGAGGCAACACCTGCAGAGTCCACAACCTACCGTCTTGCGAAGCACGACAAGGAAAAATATCCTGAGATCATCACTGCCAATATGAACGGCACTCCGTATTACACCAACTCCAGCCATCTGCCTGTCGGATTCACTGATGATATCTTCACAGCACTGGATGTTGAAGATCCGCTGCAGTGCCTGTATACTTCCGGAACGGTATTCCATACCTTCCTTGGTGAGCGTCTGTCGGGCTGGAAAGCTGCTGCGACACTCGTTAAGAAGATCGCTGATAACTACAAGCTTCCGTACTACACCATCAGTCCGACTTATTCTGTATGTCCGAACGATGGCTACATCTCCGGTGAAGTCTGGAAGTGTCCGAAGTGCGGTTCAGAGACCGAAGTATACTCACGTATTACCGGCTACTATCGTCCGGTCAAGAACTGGAATGCCGGCAAGTCACAGGAATTCAAAGACCGCAGAACTTACAGTGTTGAAGGTCTGGAATCCCGTCCGGTAACAGACTTTGAGCATAGCGGTGATAAAAAACCAATATCTGCTGAGAAGACAGCACTTTCCGGGAAACCGGATCAGGTTCTGCTGTTTACTACCAAGACCTGCCCCAACTGTAAAATGATTAAAGAGATGCTCGATAAGATGGGCTTTAAATATCAGATCATTGATGCAGAAGAACATACCGATCTGGTCAGACAGTATGGCATCATGCAGGCACCTACACTGGTGATGGTACATGGCAGTCAGGCTGAAACCTATGTCAACGCATCAAACATTCTGAAATATGTCAATGAGACTGCAAGAGCTTAAGCATACACGCAGATAACAGAAAGAGAGACCGTATCGTTCATCGATACGGTCTCTTGCTATATCAGTATGTTATTGCTTTTGTTTCCGGGATTGGCATCAGTCAGAAGTGATGGAATGTTATTTCCTAATGGAATGAGTTGTAAATGGTTGTTACTCTTCCAATCCACCCCTGTCCAGGACAGTACCATTCACCGATCTGAGAAATCGTTGTTCTTCCCTGATTCTTGTACCAGCTGATCAGCCACACCAGCGCTTCAACGCCCTGCTGTTTGGTGTCATAGGATTTTAGATTTCCCCCGCTGTCCATCAGACCCCCAAAGTTGTTCAGATTGTTGCAGGCATCAGAAACACCATATCCAGTTTCATGATCAGCGATTGCAATGCAAAGCCATGGATCAACGCCGTAGGATGCAGCGTAATCAAAGAAATAATCCTTTGTTCCATCCATGCCGGAACCGGAGGCACTGAGGCAAGTGACT
>SABF01000206.1 GCA_009929095.1 Erysipelotrichia bacterium | reverse complement strand
ACTTTGATGTACTCAGTGATCTGCGCCACTGAAGCTGCAGATGAGATATATCTTCTGGACGATTTGAATTATGCTAGCGAAATCTTGCTGAAATGCCCGCAGATGATCGCAGTATTCAATGCATCAAATCAAGAGCTGCTGCTGAATATGATCAGCCATCTTCTGGACCGCAGCTCGGGCAGTCAAAGCAGGGCATTTGTCATTATTGATGATTTTGCATCATTGCCAGCAGAAAATAATGACTGGTACAATGCAATGCATGCACTCTTGGAAGGTGCTGAGAAACGCAATATTTCCGTAATCGTTATGGCAAACAACTGTTCTGGAATACCATATAGACTGCTGTCACTGATGCCGGAACGGATTTCTTTATTTAATGATAATCTACAGGATCTATCACAAATCTTTGAATGCAATGTTAAAGAAACCGTATCTCAATTTTCATTTGGCATGATAAAAAGAGATAATCTGCTTCAATTCAGAATAGCAGATACAGATTCAATAGCAATTCAGGAACTAATTAATCTAGTGGTTCGAAAATACGGAACAGAAAAAAAATACATACTGCCTTCAATACCGGAATATCTTAAAGCTGAAGACTGTGATGAACCAGGACTGGTTCTTGGGATGGGCATGCAATCATATAAATGGGTATGCATTTCAGAAAAAGAATCAATTTTGATACTTGCGACATATGAAGAGGAACTTTATGAGATTACAGATAGGTTTTCCAGGCAACATAAGAATATTCTCTTCAATCCGGACGATGAAGAATTTATTAGCAATCTGAATCAGTTCCAAAATATCATTGTAATGACTCTGGATCATTTTCAGCACTCAGTGCTGAGCAGGACTGCAAAGATAACCGGGATTCTGTATATTGGCACCGGCTTCTCAGATCAGTATCGATTTACAATTCGAAACAAAACTGATCTTAGACATGATCAGGGAGTGTTATATCAAAAGGGAAGGAATCAGGTAATTAAACTTGCATTGTAAACAGATAAAGAAAATTCAAATTCATTTATTTATATGCTCTGTACAAAAAACATATGAAGTCAGATGCGGCATGAATGATACATTTTCCAGTATTCTGTCATCGCTGAACGAACTACTTGGGAGTGAGATCAGTACCAGATGCTTTATGAATCAGGCAACTGCTGTATATGAGAAACGAAATATGATTCTCTGCAGCATGGATGTTCCGCTATCCAGTATGAATATCATAGACGGGATGTTCTTTCTTGTACTTTGAGATAAAATATCAAAGTGAGGTGAATATGAAATTTTCTGATATGGAGTATAAACGTCCTGATATGGGCGCAATCATCAAAGAAATGTCAGGTATGCTGGATGAATTGCAGGTTAGTCCTGATGCTGCGTCATTCATCACTGTATTCAAGCGGATCAATGAAGTTCGCAGTCATCTGCAGACAGCTTCTGTTCTTACAGAAATCAGACACACAATCAATACTGCTGATGAATTCTATACACGGGAAAAAGAATTCTGGGATGAAACCCTGCCTAAATGGCAGGTATATGAAGATCGGTTTAAATCAATTTGTATGGATGCACCATATCGTGATGATCTTCGGAACTATATTCCCGATACTTTCTTTATGATTGCTGAATGTGAACGAAAGTCATTCAGTGACAGCATCATTGATCTTATGATTACCGAAAATAAACTTTCTACTGCTTATGGAAAACTGAAAGCATCGGCGAAGATTGAATTCAACGGGGAGGAACTGAATCTTTCAGGTATAGCAAAGTATACCGAAGATACTGATCCGGAAATCAGGCGCAGCGCATATAATGCAAAAATGAAATTCTTTGCAGAACATGAAAGTGAATTTGATGACATTTTTGATCAGATGGTTCAGGTTCGAGATCAGATGGCACATAAGCTCGGATTTAATAATTATGTTGAACTTGCATATTGCAGGATGAATCGTCTTGATTACAACGCGGAAATGATATCTTCCTATCGCAAACAGATTCTTGATGAAGTTACACCGGAAGTAACACTGATTCATGAACGTCAGAGAAAACGTTTGGGCAAGAAACATCTTGCTTATTATGATCTGCCGATTGAGTTTGCAGATGGAAACGCTGTTCCAATTGGAACAGCAGAGGAACTAGTTCAGAATGCAGTACAGATGTACCATGAGATGAGTCCGGAAACAAAAGGTTTTATTGATACAATGCAAGACAATCATCTCTGGGATCTGGTAAGCCGTCCAAATAAAGAGATGGGCGGATATATGACGCAGATTGAAGACTACAAAGTTCCATTTATCTTCAGCAACTTTAATGGAACATCAAGTGATGTGGACGTACTGACTCACGAGGCTGGACATTCATTTCAGTATTATCTGGCCAAGGATATTGAAATACCCGATATGGCTCTGCCAACGATGGAATCTTGTGAAATAGACTCCATGTCAATGGAGTTCTTTGCTGAGCCGTGGATGGAGTTGTTTTTTGGCAATCGAGCTGATAGATATCGGTACAGTCATTTAGCTGGAACACTTTCCTTTCTTCCTTACGGATGCCTTGTAGACCATTTTCAGCAGGAAGTATATGAAAATCCAGCATGGTCCAAAGAAGAACGAAAACAATGCTGGCGACGTCTTGAAAAGATGTATCAGCCTGATAAGGACTATGAAGGATGCAATATTCTGGAACGCGGATGCTGGTGGTATCAGCAGAATCATATATTTCAGAGTCCGTTCTATTACATTGATTACACCCTGGCTCAGGTATGTGCACAGCAATTTGCAGTTCGGATTTATGATGCAGATCCAACAGCTTGGTCAGATTACATTCATCTTCTGAAATTGGGCGGAACTCTTACATTTACCGATCTTGTCAAAGAAGCCGGTCTGAAAAATCCATTTGAAAAGGGAACGATCGCATCCATTGTTGCATCACTTGAAAAAAGACTGTCTTCAATTGATGACAGTCAGCTCTGATCAGTCAAATCGATGTCGAAAATTGCAGCTCTGACAGAATGGTTCTATTACCTGCTGCTTTTTAAATCCCTCAATCATTTCTAAATAACGTTTGCTGTTCAGAATATCACTAAGCGTATTCTCTTGAAGGCTGCCAAGATTAATAGCACCATCTGCATCAAGGCAGCAGGGGACTACTGTTTCGTTTGACAGGATGGCGATCTGGTCAATCCCACCGCGGCAGCGCCCTTTGATTTGCATAGAATTCGCTGCTAACTCGATATCAGGCCACTGAAACATATTATCAAAATCTACATATACATTCGGCATGATCTGATAATTATCATTTCTTCCATCAGAAATAAAATCAAACTACTCACGAAGTCTATTGATAC
>SABF01000205.1 GCA_009929095.1 Erysipelotrichia bacterium | reverse complement strand
ATCAAGATCTGTCGTGGTTTCAGATATATGTTCACCTGCTGCAGTTTCCGGCTTTTTAGAAAAGACGCCTGTGCTGTCTGTTTTTTGATTGCTGTTATCCTGCGAAATGAAAGCACCCTGTTCACCTCCACAGTACGAGCAGAACTTTGCATTGGCCGCAATCTTTCTGCCGCAGTATTTGCAGAACTTGATCTCATCGCTCATATGATATTTCCTTTCTGAATGTTCTCAGTCTTGAAAGCTGATATCTGAATATTTCAAAATGGTTTATCTGGCAGTGTGTCTTTCGCTGCAATATTGATTGAGGTATTCAAACCCTTTGATCCTTCTCATATTATTGTAGCATTGCCAGCGCAGTATGCATTATATCCCGAGACCTTTTTCCAGTCAGTCCATCTGCAGAAGTCATTATTCAATATTCAAAAGCTTCAGACCGGCAGATGAAATGCCGGCTTGAAGCATTGCTAAACATATACTGCTTTCTCTTATTGGGCTGCTAGCTGATTCCTGCTAAAACCATCTTTTCAGTACCCAAAATAATTCGGGTACGTCATTGAATAATTCAAGAGATCTTTCAGTTTCATCTGCTCACCGGCAGATAGAATTGTCGCCTCAGAAATAATTCCTTTTACCAGCAAAAACACTGTCAGTGAAAGCAGACCGATACTGACAGCTGCATACAGAAGTATGATGTACTGATTGTCTTCCTTCTTGAAGCAGCTGAGAACATGCACCAGGATGTCAATCACTGCAAATAGTCCGAAGACCGCGCCAAGCACGACGTTTATGGAACCAAGTATGCCGCACAGCATCATCGACGCACTCGGAATAATCAGTCCCGCTGCCGCATGAGAGAAATAATGGGTCCAATTGGCAAACGACTTATCGCTGGCACAGTGTGCACCGATATAAACCACAAAGATCAATGCTGTCATCAGGATACCGCAAAGCAATGACATTCCAAAACCAACCTTCAGCGATACGCTTCCGATCAGACTGCCAAGATAATCACTCATATCCATTGCATCCGCAATCATTGAAACTGCTTTGATTGCCATTTTGAATGCACTTGTACATAGAAGATGAATGCCAAAGGACTGGACCAAAACCGTCACTATCCCAATTACAATCATTTCACCTGTGCCTAGCTGAACATCAGCAGCCGGATTTTTCAGAACAGTACCAATCGCGGACCAGCCGCCATTCAGACTCTTCTGTGCTTTCCTGACATTTTCATTATTCTGAAAATTTCGGAGTTTCTGCTGTACCTTGATTCCCGGCTGAACTGGTTCTGCAAAGCCTGTCTGACTGCCGCAGTAAGTGCAGAATCTGGAGTTATCATCAATATGTTTTCCGCATTTTGAGCAAAACATCTTTGATATCTCCTTTCACGCAATTACTTGATCTTGTCAGCGATCTCGTCGGTCTTGAGGATCAGATGACCAAAGCCATACAGCATCATAGAACCAATCCAGGAGCACAGTGAACCAATAGCGGCAAATACAAGTCCGCCGAATACAGATGCCATTCCTGCACCGAATCTGAAGGCGCTGTAGCCAATACCGGATATCATGATGATAATCCCGAAAAGGCAGCTGATGATAATGCCAACCCAGGCAACAATCTTGGCAAAACCGCAGATCTTGCTGCCAATGTTGTTATAAAGAACGGTGGATTTCTCATAAGTGCTTCTGATATTGGCACCTGCAGTTCTGGCTGCTGCACCAATTGTTGCACCTGCCTGATTCAATGCCTGATTGACATGTTCCTGAGTGTGTGATGTCTGCTGCTGAGCACTGCCGGTGATAGATTTGATTACATTGTTCTTTGCGGCATCGCTCATGGCGTTCCAGGCTTCCTCACTGATTTCAGTATTGAAGTATTCTCCGCCATCATCAGTACAGTATTTCTCCTGCATTGCTTCGCTGATAACAATCCTACCGCATTTCTTGCAGACGTATATCTGTTTCATAGTGAATTATTCCTCCCCATCTTTCTTCATTTTAGATGTGAGGAAATGCTTCGTCAATGAATGGAACCTGCCGCAGTCTTAAGAATCGATTAAAATAGCAAACATCCGATTAGGATGTCTGCCATATAACTGATTCGTATATATTTCTGTGTCAATTTCATGGAAAACAGCAGCCTGCCAATGTATTTTGAGCCATGACCGGCAATCGCCTTCTTGCATATACTATGAATCCGGCATGCAGCAGAATGAACAATTTCAATTCATTTCAGCAATGTCAGTCACGCACTCATGCGAATGCCTTCCAGTACAGATGGAATGCAGCAATACTCGCAGAAATGTTTCCTGTTATTCCATACATCTTCTTTCTGAATATATCCCAGTTGATCATTAGGTTCAGACAATCCTTCTAAACAGCTCTTTATATGATGCACACAGAAATTCAAACTAATACTTGTGATGACTTAGGATACAATAATTACACAGCGATATTCGAATCGCATTAGTTTTCAATCGCAGGTAACGAAATGAGAAGAGCAGACAGTTTTCCAAGCCATGAACTTGATGGCATTCATTATCGAATCGGCAGAATATTTCCTTTCGGTGCAAGTATTGTACCGCATGGAGTAAACTTTTCAATTTTTTCCAAAGATGCATATTCCTGTGAACTGCTTCTGTATCATACCGGGCATGAAAAACCGTTTATTCGAATTCCATTTCCTGAGGAATTTAGAATCGGCGATGTCTATGCCATGACAGTCTTTGATCTGGATATTGAAGACATCGAATATGGATTCTCCTTTGACGGGCCTTATGACCCAAAAAGAGGACTCCTGTTTAACAAAAATAATATCCTGCTGGATCCCTATGCTAAATCAATTACCGGCCGGACCATCTGGGGTCAGGTAGACAAAGGGCATGAGGAGTTTGTACATCGCGGCAGAATTATTTATGAAGACTTTGACTGGCGGGGCGATATACCTCTTGATACACCTCTTTCAGATCTGATCATCTATGAAATGCACGTCAAGGATTTCACCCGGGGCGACCGCGAGGCCGTTTCCGGGGCGAATTATGCCGGCGTCCGGGATAAAATCGGCTACTTGACCCGGCTGGGAGTCAACTGCGTGGAACTGATGCCGATCCAGGAGTGGACCGGCAGTGAATATCGCTGGGGCTACAACCCCGCGTGCTACTTCGCCCCGGAGAACTCCCTGTCCAGCCATGACGGCGACGGAACCGCCCGCCGGGAGGTCAAGGAAATGATCGACGCCCTTCACCGGGCGGGGATCGCGGTTGTGCTCGACGTGGTCTACAACCACACCTACTGGGAAGCCCCGGCGTGGCGGATCGATCCCGCCGCCTACTACGACACGTCCGCCCCCATCC
>SABF01000204.1 GCA_009929095.1 Erysipelotrichia bacterium | reverse complement strand
GCTGTTACGATATATTGCCCCGTTTCAGCGTAGTCGTAGCTGACGCAGCCTGTAGACAATATCAGCAGAACCGCCATCATCAGAGCCAAAAATGTCTTTTTCACATGTCTCCTCCTTTCACGCCTGTTTACCAGTTGTCAAAGATTGGCCTCGATATTGGGCTTGCAGATGTTACCGCTTAAAACCTTTTCCACCTTGCCATCCTTGATAATCGGCACTTCAAACGGAATAACTGACTTGCCAAAATGTTCTCTCAGACTTCCGAATGCCTTTTCAAAAGACGCATTTGGATCGTCCATCTTGTTGACAAAGAAGATCGTTGGCATCTTCTGTTTTCTGACTGCTTCCTTCCATGCCCGTTCAGTGCCGGCTTCGATTCCCTCTTTGCCGTCTACTACGATCAAAGCATTGTCTCCAACCATAAGTCCGGTCGCTTCTTCGCCTTCATAATCCATATACCCCGGAGTATCTACAAAGTTGATCTTGCAGTCTTTCCACTCCACTGGTGCAAGATGGCAATAGCAGGATACTGCCCGTTTGCCCTCTTCTATATCAAAGTTTAAAGCAGTTGTACCATCTGCAGCCTTGCCGTAGCGATCAATTGCCTTGGTGTAGTAAAGACATGATTCTATGAGTGAACTCTTGCCGGCACCGGAATGTCCCAGCACAACTACATTGCGTACTGCACTAGCTAAATAGTCTTTCATTATCATTACCTCACTTCAGAATATCCTTGAGATCATTCAGGCACTCCTTGCGGACATAATGGATTGCCATTTTATTTGAATTATCTGTCTTGGACTTATCCGCTCCGCAGTCAAGCAGGTACTTGACCAGTTCCGGATAGCCTATATATGCAGCTCTCATTAAGGCTGTGCAGCCTTTTATATCTACAGCATTGATATCTGCCTCATTATCAATCAGTTCATGAATAACCTCTGCCTTATAACCATTGACTGCTTCCATCAGTGCCGTTCTGCCTTCGTCATCTCTGGCGTTGACATCTGCACCTTTTCGGATCAAGTATTTCACTACATCCGTTTCTCCCAGAAGAGAGGCTCTCATCAGAGAAGTACGTCCTTTATTATCGTGGGCGTTGATATCTGCACCGGCATGTTCCAGCATTTCGCAGATCTTAAGGTGTCCCTTCTTTGCGGCTCCCATCAATGCCGTCTTGTTATTCTTGTCACGTGCTCTTGCATCGGCTCCATTGTCCAGCAGAAATCGAACGATGTCATCATAGCCGCGCTTAGAGCTGCGCATCAGTGCCGAGCGTTCATCACCGTTTACCACGTTGACATTGGCACCTTTTGATACCATTGAGCAGACTTTTTCAAAGTCCCCTCGTGCTGCTGCGTCAAAGAACTCCTGGTTAATCTGATCCATAAAAATTCCTCCTTCTTTTTAATGGTTTTTACTGATCAGCAATTGATATGAAAAAAGGCGGACAGTATACGTCCACCTCAAAACCCTGCATCAGAACCTGTCACAGCCCTGTCCAAAAGATTGTCTGCCTCAATTTCGGTGTCATTTAAAATGGCCTGATCGAATGCCATGATGGGTTCACTTCCAATCTATTTAAAGTGTTTCTCAGTTCCTACCTATATTCTATCGAAACCAAAGAATAGTTCAACTGATATTTACCCGATTCTTCTGTTTCCGAACAAAAGAAATGAGAATTGAATGTAAGCACTTTCAGACTTTTGAATTCTGACGGTCTTCTATATGAACAGAAGAGATCGGATAAGGTATAACAATGCCGTTTTCAGTGAATTCCTTCTGCAGCTGCACCCGGATATTGCTGGCAATCTGCCAGGATGACATATAGTCTGGGCAGATCACTCTGTACTTGATCAGAAGACTGCTGTTTTGAAAATCATCCAGTCTTACTGTAACCGGATCAGCACCGTTCCTGATCTGTTCCGGAGTGCGTTCGTCAATATATCCAGGCTGAGAAGTCACTACATGAGTGACAATCTCCTTTACTTTATCAAAATCAGAATCATAGCCAACCCCGACAGTTATCCATTTGACATAATTCAAATCACTCTTTGCACAGTCTTCAATGATTGCAGAATTCATTGTGCTGTTAGGCACAATCAAAGTGGTGTTTTCTACGGTATGAAGAACTGTATGACGGAATGTCATTTCCAGTACTGTTCCAGAAATTCCATGGTCCTTCAAAGTGACAAAATCACCGATCGCAAAAGGCTGATACAGAGCAAGGAAGAAGCCGCTGATATAGTTGCTAAATGTCTGCTGAGCAGCCAGTGAAATACCAACGGCCAGAATAGAGGTGACTCCAAGAGCAGCACTGCCGAAAGATGACAGCGGTTTAATTGCGCTGAGAATAAAGAACGCTGCTATCAGATATACCAGAAAGCGCAGAGTCTGATATACATACTTCAGCTGCAGACTTTGTTTCTCACCCTTGTATGCAATCAGATGTTTATTCATTCTCCGCAGTATGATCTTTACAAAAACATAAGCCAGAATCCAGATCGCTGCTGCTCGTATGGTAAAAAGCAGAAGTCCATCAGTAAACACATTGCTGCCAAATTCCCAGATATCCATATTCATACCTCACTTCAGATAGGAATCATATTCCTGAAAATCAGGCATATGACTCCCGACAGTCTGATAGAACCTTTTCGAATGATTTGGAACCAGAAGGTGAACATACTCATGCAGAAGCACATATTCAGCAGATTGAATCGGGTAATGCATCAGCCTTATGGACATTGAAATATGAGATTTGGATGGCGTGCATGACCCCCATCTGCTGGTCATGTATCTGACCGTGATGGAGGGAAGCGGAATATCATTCTTCCGGCATATCTCCTCATCCCACTGCACTCTGCGGCTGCGGATCATTTCCGAAAGTTTCTCAGCAGCAAATCTGCGGAATGTTCTGGTGATCCGTTCATCTGAGAAATCTTTCAGATAGAATGTCATGATATCACCATCCAGGAAGATCCAGTCCTTCCGTGACTGTTCATAGCGTATATATTTCTGTTCTCCAAGCCACCAGATCAGCGGACCGGTGACCCCTTCTTTATTCTTTGATTCGCGTGACTTCTGTTTCAGTGAAGTACTGAGGATCCAGGATTCCTTGGAATAAATGAAGTTTTCTATTTCCTTCTGCTTCATTGATCCTGGACAGCTGACACGGATAGAACCGTTTTCACCAATGCGCAGGTACAGATTGCGAATCTGTTTATGAACAATCTCCACTTGTCGAGGAGCGCCGCCGATCATACATGTCAGATAATCCTGAGTTTGCATATGCTTGATTATAACAAATTAAAGAAGTACTCAATTCTAACTTGCGCATATTCAAATATTACGATAAACTATTACGTGCGCCATGGCGGTTATGGTGAAGTGG
>SABF01000203.1 GCA_009929095.1 Erysipelotrichia bacterium | reverse complement strand
GGTGGAATACAGTTGGCTGATCAGCCATATCAGGAAGAGATTAGAGCACAAGTGCAGATTGCACTGGAAGAAGCAGATGTGATTCTGTTTCTGACTAATGGCAAAACTGGCATGACAGATGACGACAAGTATATTGCCGGCATTCTTCAGCGGCAGCAGAAGCCGGTAATACTTGGCGTAAATTTCATTGATGATGATTCCAGAATGGCTGGAATGTATGAATTTTACGCGCTAGGAGCTGGTGATCCCATTCCCTGCAGCGGTGTTCATGGGATTGGTGTCGGAGATCTTCTGGACGCGTGCATTAGTCATCTCCCGGAAGAAAGCAACAGCAAGGAAGATCCAGTCATCAGAATTGCAGTAATAGGTGAACCAAATGTCGGGAAGTCATCTATTGTTAATGCAATGCTAAACGAAGAAAGATCTATTGTATCGAATGAACAGGGAACGACAAGAGATGCAGTCGATACACCATTTGTTTATGATGGGCGTTCTTATGTGATTGTTGATACTGCGGGCATCCGCAAACGCGGACGAGTCTATGAATCAGTAGAAAAATATTCTGTTATGCGTGCGATGAAAGCGATAGATGAATGTGATGTCGCTCTGTTTGTCATTGATGCTGAACTTGGCATTCGTGAACAGGATAAGCATGTTGCAGGCTATGCGAGCAATGCCGGACGTCCTGTAATCATTGCAGTAAATAAATGGGATACCGTTGAAAAAGACGATAGGACAATGAATGAATTCACTGAAAAAGTCCGAAAAGAATTTGTTTATCTTGCTTATGCACCGATTCTGTTTGTATCGGCTAAAACACGTCAGAGGATCAATACAATTGTACCGATGGTCGATCGTGTATATGAGAATTCTCAGCGGCGCATTGCAACAAACGTATTGAATGAAGTAATTGCAGATACTCAGGTGACAACACCTGCACCAGCAAGAAATGGAAAACGATTCCGTGTATACTACACAACTCAGGTAAGTATTCAGCCGCCGACATTTGTGTTTTCCTGCAATGATCCAAAACTAATGCATTTTACGTATCAGCGCTTCTTAGAGAATCAGCTTCGGCAGTCCTTTGATTTTGAAGGAACACCGATCAAGATCATTGCCAGAAAGAAGGTAAGTGAGTGAAAACTGCTGTATTGGGAACCGGGAGCTGGGGAACAGCTCTTGCCCAGGTGCTGTCTGATAATAATCAGGAAACAGTGCTATGGGGTATCAGCCCGGAACAGGTAAATGATATCAATGAGAATCATCGTAATTCTGCCTATTTTTCGGATCTATGTATTTCGGAAAGATTGCATGCTTCCACTGATATCAGATGCATTGAAGACTGCGATATTCTGCTGCTTGCAGTACCTAGCATTGCTTTGCAGGAAACAATTGACAAAGCGGTGAAGGTCATAGATCATCCGGTTATAATCATTAATGTGGCTAAAGGGTTTCATCCGGTTACTCACCAGCGGCTCAGCATGGTCATAGAAGATTCAGTTCCAGTAGAAAAACTGACTGCTGTTGTTTCATTGATTGGACCGTCGCATGCAGAAGAGGTTATTCAGAGAATGCTTACGGTTATTAATGCGGTCAGCGAAGATGAAAAACATGCTGAACAGATACAGACCATGTTTTCAAATGATTATTTCCGTGTCTATCGCAATACAGATGTAACAGGTGCTGAGATTGGTGTAGCGGTCAAGAATATCATGGCACTGGCCAGCGGCGTTCTGACCGGCATTGGTCAGGGAGATAATGCACGGGCAGCTCTGATGACCCGCGGTCTTGCTGAAATGTCACGCTTTGGTGTGGCATTCGGCGGAAAAAGAGAAACATATCTTGGACTGGACGGAGTAGGGGATTTGATTGTTACCTGTACATCAAGGCACAGCCGCAACTTCATGGCAGGATACGAAATTGGAAAATCTGGGAGTGCAGAAGAATTCCTGGCAAATAATAAAAAAACAGTAGAAGGAATTCAAGCATGTAAAATAGTTCATGAAGAAGCACACAAACGGAATATCTCGATGCCAATCACTGATGAAGTATACGCAGTACTGTATGAAGGTAAACGGCCTGATCAGGCAATTCAGGATCTGATGAACAGGGATCTTAAGTCAGAATTCCACTGATTCAAACAGCTATCGTGATTTTTCACTCTATATCGATACATACAATCTATGCAGTCTTAAGATATTGCAAAGGCAGCTGTCATAATTTGATGGCTGTCTTTTAGCTGCCATGGCAGTCAGACTGTTTAACATTCTTCAGCCAATGAGGTCTTTTGAATCAATAGAAAAGAGGATGTTCAATCCTCTTTTCTATCTTAATCAGTTATGATGGAAAACACCTGCTTCATCCCACCAGCCATCATCAATCCAGTTGCCGTTGGCGTCAAAATGGCCATTCTGCGAGGAATTAGCGCCACCTGACTTGTCAGTGACATAATCAGAATAACCAGCGACTACGCAGGATGATACATCACTGTCATTCATTCCGCCGCATACCTTAACCGTGCCATACAGAGAACCAGGATAGCCGTAATAATATCCGGTATCACTTGATATATCGCCGACGTAGCTGTCATCGCTGTATACAGTACCCCAATAGGATCCTGTGGAACCAGTCAGCCAAGTAAGATCAACAAGACATGCTCCCCATGCTTCAACATTGTTACCCCACTGGTCATTGAGGGAGATGTTTTTCTGATCACCTGTACATGAATTTGAACCATTGGACCAGGTAACGCTGATCGCACCTGTTGGATCATAAGTTGCACTGATACCGAAAGGAGAAGTGTTTTTATTGCTGGCAAGGTATTCTTTGTACTGTTCAGTTGATACCAGAGGCTGCGATTCAAGCCCCGCTTTAGATACTTCTGACGTGATCATTGTACCTGGATCCATGCCTTCTTCCTGCTTAACATGAGGATACGTGCCATTCACATAGGTTACTTCTTCAATATCAGCAGGCTTGGTAACACCTTGCAGCAGACTTGCATCAGTAATTTCATCTTCTGCGTCAAGCAGCAGTTTATCAACTTGACCGGTATAGTTGTTCATTGCATCGTAAGAAGTCATGTAGGTGCCTTTGCCGGCAATAGCCATATCATAGCCAACCCATACGGCATTAGTATATTTGCTTGTGCTTGCCACCATCCACTTGTCTTTCATTGCACCAGTAGGGATACCATACTGAACACCATCCGAACCCCAGTCAGATGTACCGGTTTTTGCATATACCGGGTAATCACGCTTCAGCAGCTGCATGAAGTTATAAACTGAACCATAGACGTTGTTATACATCAGATCACAGGAGAGATAAGCACTTCCAGAACTTAGAACCTGCTTATTCTGATTCTCTGGATAATATGATGTGCCATCTGTC
>SABF01000202.1 GCA_009929095.1 Erysipelotrichia bacterium | reverse complement strand
GGTAAATGCCACACCAAATTGTTCATTGGTAATCAGATAATAGTCCCATTCCTTAATTCGCATTCGATTTGCTTTAATCCTGTTTCGATCATAATGCTTGATCAATGATGTAGCATAGCCGGTTTCTATCAACCGGCCTTCTGAATCAAGCAATTCGCCTGCTTCTGTCAGCCTTCGTTCCATTTTCTTATCATCTCCTGCTGGTGAATATCTCTGATGTCATCATAGCCTAAAAAAGAAGGCTTTGCGAGCCTTCTTCATATTAGTATTTCATGATCTTCTTCATCTAGATGATAGCTGATAACAGTGCCGCCATCTGTATCTCGTACATGCACCTGATCAGCTTCAGTCAGATGCCGCAGTTCTTTATACTGCCTCTTCATTTCATCTGTATAGGTACCCGGATCATCTGAGGTCAGAAATACACCGCCAAGCAATGCATCCATGCTGGCAAGCTGTATTTTCTGCTCACTGGTCAGTCGGCAGTTCTTTGTTCTTAGGAAAAAGACATCCGGATCACTGATATATGCGCGATGATTCAGCTCTCTTCTTGTAACGATGTTATTCATGGCATGCATTGTTGAGTTTCGCTCCCGATGTGTCATGCGCATAATCATGCTGTCATCAAAATCCAAAGTTACATCGCAGCTGATACGGCAGTACTCCACTAAGCCAAATGATGCATAACCGGTACGCCGCAGCCAATGATCGGATGCGTTCCGCAGATTTTTCTGAGGAATTCCATTGCCCGATACATCCTGCCGGCTCGAGACTCATTTTCCGTACCGAATGGAGCAGCTGCATATAGAAAATCAAGCTTTACAAGATCATATTTCCATTCTTCGAACACCTGTTTAAAAACTTCAGACAGATATTTCTGTACTTCCTCGTTATCAATATCCAGTGCATAGAATCCAGACCAGTTGCAGCCGCACTTCCATGGCTTGCCATTGATCTTAAGCAGCCATTCAGGATGCTTTTGATAAATTTCTGATTTTTCTTCAGCGGCAAATGGAGCAAGCCACAGACCAGCCTTAAATCCTGCTTCATGAATCTGGTCAGCCATAGCCTTCATGCCATTTGGAAATTTATCCTTATCAGGTACCAGCCAGTCACCGACAGACGATTCAAATCCATCATCGATCTGAAACAGATCACCCGGCTCAAAGAGTTCTCTGCAGCCTTTCAGATCCTTGGATAAAGATTCCTCACTGATATTCTGGTAACGGTTGTACCAGCTAGAATAGCCGTGCAGTTTTTCAGCCGAACGCGGTTGAATATTCATCGCATCAAACCATGCATTGAATACCTCTTCTTCAGTGCCTTCTGCGTAAAACAAATCAAATGCATGGAAATCACCAGATACCATTACATCTATACAATCCCGTTTCAGGCAAAGGCAGCCGAGTTTTGCGTCATAGGTGAACAGCGTATATCCAGGACGCTCATCCAGAGATGCAAACAGTCTGAACTTTGAACCGATACGAAAATAGCACCATGACTCTCCATGCAGAATACCGCTTCTGTTCAGATACGGAACAAAATGATAGTCGCCATAGCGATCAAACGAATATTTGCTGATCAGATTTTCAGGTATGCCATGTAGACCTCTAATCTTATCTTCTTTAGAATATTCGGGAGACCATGTCCACGTCTGGTAGCCATTCATGAAGATCTTTTCTGTCTTTGCTGCGTCGATCAGAATCTCACCTCTGACATCGGTCAGCACCGTATTTTCAGGGAGTCGGCATACCGCATGAACAGCACCCTTTAGTTCTTCAATCGTTCCGTCCTGTACAGCACTGTCATCATTATGCTTTCCGCTAACATGCCAGGTAAGTCTCATTTATCGCGTTTCCTCCAATCTGATCATATACTCATCTTCCTCATCATCATTTCTGCCGGTTATTGTGAAACCAAGTTTTTCATACATATGGCAGGCAGCGATATTCTCTCTGCTGCAGGTGAGAAGAACAATATCTGAATTTCCAAATGGCTTTGTTCTGATGTATTCAAGTGCCTGAATAACTGCCTGTCTGCCATATCCATGTCCCTGTTCTTTTGCATCAATCATCAGATGCCACAGATTATAAGTATTCTCGTCTGGATCATAGATCACCAGAATATAGCCAACCATGATGTCTTCATGATAAATACCGAATGGGGTGCACTGGTCTTTATAAATATACGCCTGGGCAAGACTTCTGATGGGATCAGAGACAAACTTTTTCTGTTCTTCTTTCAATTGCAGTTTGAAACAGTCATATCCGTTAGTCTGATCAATCTTCCTAAGCTCTGCTTTAGTCATTTTCTTCCTCACGTGTAATCAGTCCTGACATGACAATGTCCATCATGGCAACCAGAGCTTCGTGATGGGAAATGCCAGCCTGTACAAGATTATCCGTTGAAATAAACTGCTGAAAACTTGCAGTCAGAATTATTTCGAGAATCGGTATATTGATATTTCTGATCTTTCCTTCCCTGATACCCTGATGAATCAGCTTAATCGTCGGGTCCCAGTTGCTCATAAGATGCTGACTGACAAGTTTTGCTATAAGCGGATATTTCTCATTCAATTCTTCCAACTGACGAAAATCAATCATGCTGTACTGATCAGGAACAGCAATAATTACTCTTCGAATCTTTTCATCAATCGGAAGATCCATGGCAATGATTCTGGCCTTCTCTTCATGTATCCGCCTGAATCCATTTTCAACAAGCTGAATCAGGAGATCTTCCTTTGACGGAAACTCGTGATAAATCGTTTTCTTGGCAACATGCAGATCCTTTGCCAGATCCTGCATGGTAAACTTCAGTCCGTTTTCTTTGAATTCGGCTGTTGCTGCATCAAGAATGAGTTCTCTAAGTTCTTTCATATAATCTCCTCTGAATCAATACATTTAATCACGGTTTCCATTCTATATTATTTTAAGCATCTACAGCAATGACATTTATGCAATGTTCAGCAATATTTCAGACAAGGATAACATAAGCTCAGTTTCCAATACATTTGCCAGATGAAACGATTCAGAATAGATCACAGTCGTTTACTGATTTCACTGGTTATGATTCTATCGATTTTGCAGACTGACCATCAGATTTCAACTAAGCTGCAATTAAAAAATCATATTCAGAATCGAATATGACTTTCAGTTTAATCAGCAGTTTGATATAACTGGACGATTGCGTCTACGCTTCTTCGTGGCAGTGGCCGCATGGTCCATGATGCTCAGCAGCCAGCGGATCGAAATCCAGACTGTCATTCAGATATGCCTGTACTGCGGCATCAGCATTTCCGCTTGCACCGCCGCATACCTTGATTCCTGCTGACGTCAGAAGCTCCTGAGCTCTGAGTCCCAGACCGCCGCAGATAAGAACATCTGCACCCTGCTCCTGCAGGAAATTTATG
>SABF01000201.1 GCA_009929095.1 Erysipelotrichia bacterium | reverse complement strand
TCTTCTGGTCGGCGGAATCGGAGTCATGAATATCATGATGGTATCTGTCACAGAACGTACCAGAGAAATCGGCATTCGTATGGCGCTGGGTGCCAAAGGCAGAATCATTCGTTTCCAATTTCTTACGGAAGCTGTCATTGTGAGTCTGTGCGGCGGTATCATCGGTGTCATACTGGGACTTCTGATTGGCAGCGTTGCGTCCAATATGCTGCACGCAAGGGCTTCAGTGTCTCCTGCGGCAGTACTGATATCAGTTGGATTTTCCATGATGATCGGAGTCTTCTTCGGTTATGCACCGGCAAATAAAGCAAGCAAGCTGGATCCAATTGAAGCACTGAGATATGAGTGATGAACAGAATGTAATTTAGAAAAGACAGCTGCTGAGGCGGCTGCTATGCAGGGCACGGTGCAGTTCGTTCGAGCTGCATCGTTTTCATTACTCTGAAGATGAGACTGAACTTGCAGCTGCAGGGATGTCCTTCTTCAGTCCGAATCGGCGAGTCAAAACAGTTCCGGCAGATCATCTGCAGTAAATTTGATTAGTACTGAAAACGCCATGTACAAATTCGTACACGGCGCTGAATCATCGTCTTCTGCTCAATTGAACTGTATCAATCATCTTTTATCATCAGCAGATGAAGTTGAGATAATATGGAAGCTGCTTGCGCCACCATGGCCAGTCATGTGCAACATCATCGCCCCAGAAGTCTACCCATGCAGGTATGTTCTTATAGCCAAACAGTTCACTCATGCGCTTGGCATCTTCCTGCATCGGATGTTCCCAGGCACCTCTGCCGCAGCAGAGAATGATATCACGGTCACGATAGTCGTTTACAAGTGGATGATCATTGGGCATTCCGTCAATATAGTCTACTGGGGAATTGGCAAAGACCAGATCATCAAAATAGTTGGGGAAGAAGAAGCGGGCATTATAGGCACCGCTCAGAGCGATACATCCAGAGAACAGATCCGGTCTCCTGAGCAGAAAGTTCAGTGCATGGCTCGCTCCCATGGAGCAGCCGGTGGCCAATATGCCATAAGCTTTCACACCATTATCAGCCGCATTCAGTTCAAAGATGCGCGGGCAAAGTTCATCGCAGATATAGTGAAAGTATTCTTCCTGGCACTCAATGCGTCGGCGATTGTTCCAGCTGGTGCTGGACCAGGAGTTAATGTCGTTGGAGTCACAGCAGAACATCTGAATTCTGCCAGCCTCAATAAATGGTTCGGCGGCAGCGATCATGCCGTTATTTTCATAATCGAAGAAACGCCCATCCTGGGAAGGGAAGACCAGTACCGGTTTGCCGGCGTGTCCGTAAATCTTATACTCCATATCAAGGTGCAGATTCTGGCTGAATTCACGATAATAAGCTGTCTTCACTTTTTGTCCTCAGCTTTCGCTTTTTCTCTGGCAAATACAAACTTTGCAAAGTTTTCCATTTCCTTCTCAGTTTCGAACTTGGAAATGAAGAATTCATTGCCCATTGCAGATGAGAGTAGTTCTGGCATGACTTCATGCATGCAGATGGACTGGCCAAATTTTTTATAGATTGCAGCACTTGTGTTGGCATAGTGCAGTTTGTCACGGCGTCCGCAGTAGACAGAGAAATATGGTCTGCTGGTTTTATAAAGAGATTCGTTGAACATGCACATGTTGGCATAGATCAGATAGACGTTAATGTCATTTGCATAATTCATCATATCCGGAGAATATCCTCCCGGCGGACGCATGTTGACTTCAAGACCTACGAGGGATCCTTTTTTTCCAAGGCCTTCCTTGTCCTCAGTCAGACGGAAGTATTCAGTGTGGAAAAAACGGCTTTTGATGTTAAAGGCGTGAATCACACGGGAGCCAAGTTCTTCCAGATCATTTGGTATTTTACGAACACTCCAGTAACAAAGCTCATCCTTGTCATTGACGATATCCATGATTGGGTTCGGAAATACATGGGAGGTGCGGAAGATAATGTTATTGTCCTGATCGACAATTCCGTCAAAGGATTCAATAGATCCCGGAACAAATTCTTCCATGATGTACTGTGCGCAGAGCTTCAGATTATAGAAATCTTTCAGTTCTGCATCATTCCGAATTTTCCAGGTTGCATTGGCACCGACGCCGTCATCTGGTTTTACTATTACCGGGTAGCCGACTTTCTTGATAAAATCCTGACCGGCTTCCAGCGTTGTAACCATATGGTATCTTGCGGTCGGAACTCCTGCTTCTTTATAATATGCTTTCATATTGGACTTCAGCTTATAGCGCATGACATCAGTATCCTTGTCACCTGTTGTAATATTGAAGTCGGTTCTTATCCGCGCATCCTGCTCGAGCCAGTATTCGTTGTTGGATTCCAGCCAGTCGATTTTCCCGTGCTTATGGGCAAACCATGCGACTGCACGGTATACCTGATCGTAATCTTTCAAGCTCTGAACCTGAAAATATTCATCGGTTGCATCCTTCATTTCCGGTGACAGTGATTCGTAGCTGTCTTCACCAATACACAGGGATGTTCCGCCTATCTGTTTCCAGGCTTTCGGGAATTGATAATAAGTGCGCGGGAACGTCGGAGAAATAAAGACAAAGTTCTTCATATTAAAATCCCCCCTTAACCATTCATAGCTGCAATATTATCACAATTTAGGCAACACTGAAATGCAGTATGAATGAAGCTAAACTGCAGCGAAGTCGTATAATGTACACAGCAAAAGGAGATCAACTATGGAAAACCAAGAAGCACTGCGCTGTCTTCTCTGCAAAAATGCCAGATGTTCGGCCGCATGTCCAGTGCACACTGAGATACCTGCATGTCAGCAGCTGTATAGAGAAAACAGATTGGAAGAAGCTGGCGAACTTCTGTTTGACAATAATCCGCTGAGTGCGGTGACCTGTCAGATATGTGACTGGCGGAAATTTTGCCTTGGCCACTGCATTCTTGGCATTAAAGGCAGACCGATTCGATGGTATGAAATTGAACAGGAAATCTCAGAGAAGTTTCTTTTTGGCTGTCACCTGAAAAAGGGTATTGATAATGGAAAACGAGTCGGCATTATCGGAGCCGGACCGGTCGGTATAGTCGCAGGAATCAAGCTTGCTCAGGCGGGGTATACCGTCACCATCTATGATGATCATGAGAAGGCAGGAGGCGTGCTTCGCTATGGCATTCCGCCCTTTCGCCTGGATAGGAAATACTGTGACGAATATGAGCGCATCATGAAGGAAATAGGGATCCGCTTTATATGGAACTCTCATGTGGGAAAGCATCTGAAACTGGATCGTATCCGTCGTCAGCATGATGCAGTGCTGCTTGGTATTGGTGCTGAAAAACAGAATTTACTTGGCATACCGGGAGAAGATGGGAAAAATGTAGTGGAGGCAATTGCCTATCTGAATGATCCTGCTTCATTCCAGCTCGGCAGGAAGGTAATTGTCGTCGGCGGCGGAAATGT
>SABF01000200.1 GCA_009929095.1 Erysipelotrichia bacterium | reverse complement strand
GATATGCTGCAGCCATTAGATAAAGAGGCAATTCCAAATCTAGCCAATCTGAGTACTAGTGTTTTGGATATGCAGAAGTCATATGATCCGGATCAGATCTATTCGGCTCCTTACTTTTATGGCTCTGTAGGTCTTGTTTATAACAAAACAGCAGTGGACCCGGCTGTAATCGAAGAGAAGGGCTGGGAAATTCTTCATGACTCTGCCTATAAGGGAAGAGTTTATATGTATGATTCCCAGAGAGATGCCTTCATGGTAGCGTTCAAAGCACTTGGATATTCCATGAATACTGAAGATGAAGGTGAGATTCAGCAGGCTTATCAATGGCTGATAGACATGAACCAGGCAGTCAGCCCGGCTTATGTTACTGATGAAGTAATCGATGGAATGGCAAATGGCAAGATGGATATCGCTCTGATGTATTCTGGTGATGCTGCATATGTTATTTCCGAGAATCCGGATATGGCATACATTGAGCCAAAACAGGGAACCAACATCTGGCAGGATGCCATGGTTGTTCCTCAAAACGCAAAATGTACCGGATTGGCAAATGCTTTTATCAATTACATGGAAAGTGAAGAAGCCGCACTTGCAAATTCAGAGTATGTTGGCTATAGTTCACCGAATGAAAAAGTATATGACGAGCTGAAAGGTGAAAATGGCACTTACTTTGAAAACGCAGCCTATACACCTAGAGATGGCTATGCAAAGGATGAGACATTCCACTACAATGAAGTACTTGTTCAGAAGCTGTCTGATCTTTGGAATAAAGTAAAAATCAACGGCTGAATAAATAAGCAGAATGCAGCGGCAGAGAATTGCCGCTGCATGTTTTATATTTACTCAGATGCCAATATCTTTTCAAGAACATAATCGTTGCAATATTTTTTTACAGCCTCTATAATTATGAGGCACCATCAATTGGAGATGGTACCTTAGCCAAGTGGTAAGGCAACAGACTGCAACTCTGTGAGCGCCGGTTCAACTCCGGCAGGTACCTCCATTTTTTAATATCAGGGGATGTGGCGGAATGGCAGACGCAACGGACTTAAAATCCGTTGATGGTAACATCGTGTGGGTTCAAGTCCCATCGTCCCCACCATATATATCTAGTAAAACCGCATGATTATGCGGTTTTATTAACTTATTTAGAATAATTTGCATTTGTTTTTGTGTCTATTTTGCAATTTGAGCTTTTTTAGCTGCTTTTTCTGATCATATTCTGTCGATCTCGCATACTGCAGACTCATATCAGCGGAAGCATGTTCCATTCCATCAGTGTTACCAGTATGTCTTTCAGCTTGTCAGAGATTGGAATACTTCATATACTGAAACTCATTTTTGGTGGGAATGACGACTCTGGTTTCATTCTCATTACTTCCGATATCCTGATTTTCTGAATATTATCTCGCTTGAGATTAATGTCTTCTCTGACCAATGTCAGTATCTCAGATGGTCTCATGCCGGAATAACAGGCGATCTAAAGCATATTCCTGATAGATTTATTTCTTCAGCTGCCTGCCTTGTAATGATTTTGTTATTCAAGAAAGCTTTCATACAGGTGTTGAAGAATATGTGAGTACATTTTATATAATGATGTATAGAGGCAGGTATCTGCTGCATTGGAGCAGTTAGAAAGACCTGGCAGTGCCAGATTGAGATTGTGCACAGCACTATATCCATATATGAACTATTGAATATACGCTGGTGTGATCTTGTCATACTGCTCAAGTTCAAATATATAGAAATGATATTTAGCAGCTGTCGACACAGGGAAGTTATGACACTAGCGGCTTATGACGCACAAAGTCTATCAACAATAATAATACAGCCGGTGCCGGCTCCTTCGTCATGATGCATGTAATGCGGGAAATCTCTGCTGTACGGCAGAAGTCTCCTGACCTCATCGGGATGATTTCCTGGATCATCAACTATTTCATGCGATTCAATGCTGCTGCCAGAGATATGTATGGTCCTAGAGCTCGATTGATTGCGGTTTGCGATATTGCAGAGGATAGCACGGGTTTGGCTTCTGCTGTGCTATTCGCTAACAATTGATTCTTTGTTCCAGTCACAAACGGCTTCATTGTTCTCTCGTCAGGCTTGCCAGTCAGTTCAAATTCCCCATCTTTCAGATAGTTCTGCAGATTGTTCCAGCAGCCAATCATGTATAGGATTGGAATGGTAAATTCCAGCAGCACACTGATCCAACCGTAACAGGAGAAATGATGGCACACTGTCATCCATGGAGATGCAGCATCAGTGTACGCAGGGATGGGATATTCAAAGTATATCTGAATGGGGGATCTGTGCTGATGGCCTCAGGGAGCTAAGAAACGTTTATAAAAAGTATCCGAAGGCATAATACAAGGCCTTCTGCAGATAATCTGCAGGAAGCTACGGAACAGGGATTGGAAAGATGTGCTTGTTTATGCCAGGCTGATTTTTCAATCAACGGTGAAGAAAAAGAACAGCCGCTGGACAATTCATTATCTACAATAAAGAAATATCAGTAAGCAGTGAAGCCATCAAGGATAATTTATCTTATATGACTATCCATAAGAGATAGAGCAAAGTATGTATAAATCGAACCCAATCAACTCTTTCACCAAGAAGCTCAGCAGCATCGGCAAGAAGGAACAATTTCTAAATGAAGAATCATCGGATCGAATCACATATGTTATTGCAAGTGATTACGGCAGGCAGATTAAGTCATGGCAGACAAAGAAAATGGAGAAATGTTCCAGCGAATTTCAGTAAATCATTTTATTAGCGATACTGATTTTAAGGAAATGACAGAGGTCGCACTATATTGCTGACACACTCCAAAAACTAATCACTGTCATAAATAGTTACCCTGGCATGATATAAACATTGCTGTATTTATTTGATTATTATCATTGAGAGACGTAAAATTAAGAAAGTAGTCTTTATTCACTTACATCAAGAGAGGATGAGAGAACTCATGACACAACCGACTCAAAAAAAACGGCTGCTGCTTGTTGATGACAGTGAAATCAATATAATTATTCTTAGTAAAATTTTGCAGAAGGAATATGAACTGTTGACGGCGTATGATGGTCAGGCTGCCATGGATATTTTGAATTCTGCAGACAATGACTCGATTGCAGCTGTCATTCTGGATATTGTCATGCCCGTAATGGATGGGTTTGAGGTTCTCAGCCGAATGCGCTCGGACAGTCACCTTCGGCAGCTTCCCGTCATTGTGTCAAGCGGACAGGACAGTCAGCCAGATAGTAGTACTGAGATTCGGGCTCTTTCGATGGGAGCAAACGATTATGTGAATAAGCCATATAATCCGGATATCCTCAAGCACCGCATCGCGAATGCAATCTATCTGCACGAAACGGCAGCTTTTGTGAACACAGTGCAGCATGATTCTTTGACCGGATTATACAGTAAGGAATATTTTTATCTTCAATGTATTC
>SABF01000199.1 GCA_009929095.1 Erysipelotrichia bacterium | reverse complement strand
TATGGTATGGATTATAACCAGCGGTATCGCTGTCTGCCGTATATTGGCATACTGAAAGACAGCTGTTATGAGTAACAAATTAAGGAGTGAGGTAATTGATGCAGCAGAATAACAGAAACAAATGGCTGAATTTTCTTCCGTATCTGATTGTCCTGGTAGCAGTGTTTTCCTTGTTCAATTTGAATTCAGGCGGATCATCCAGAAACCTGAGTTATTCAGAACTGAAACAGGTTATCACGGAAGAGAAGATCGATGAGTCTGTTCTTTCTATTGGTTCCAATATTGCGACTGTAAAGGGAACCTATAAAAAAGATGACAAGACCATTACGTTCAGCGCAACGATTCCGGCAACCGGAACAGAGATTGAAACAGTCATCACTGAACTTGATGGATCACGTATCAGCATAGTTGATGCGGAGGCTTCCAATGGATTCATGGAAGCACTCTATACCATCCTGCCGATGATTCTGATTGGGGCGCTCGCTGTCTGGATGATGAACAAAATGAACAGCGGCGGCGGCGCCAATGCGAAAGCATTTGAATTCGGCAAGTCTCGGGCGCAGCTGCAGACCAAGTCGAAGATTCACTTTGCGGATGTGGCTGGCTGTGATGAAGAGAAACAGGAGATGGCCGAGATTATTGACTATCTGAAATATCCAAAGAAATTCCAGCGCATGGGCGCAAGAATTCCAAAGGGTATCCTGCTCGTAGGCCCTCCGGGAACCGGCAAGACTCTGCTTGCCAAGGCGGTTGCAGGTGAAGCCAATGTACCGTTCTACAGTATTTCCGGTTCTGACTTCGTTGAAATGTTTGTCGGTGTCGGTGCCAGCCGAGTGCGCGACATGTTTAAAAAAGCTCAGCAGACTGCACCATGCATCATCTTCATCGATGAAATTGATGCGGTGGGCAGACAGCGCGGTGCCGGATTTGGCGGCGGCCACGATGAACGTGAGCAGACATTGAATCAGCTGCTGGTTGAGATGGATGGCATGGAAGATAACACGGGTGTCGTTGTTGTAGCGGCAACCAACCGTCCGGATGTACTGGATCCGGCTCTGCTGCGTGCCGGCCGTTTCGATCGTCAGATCACCGTATCTCTGCCTGATCGCAAAGGCAGAAAGGCTATCCTGGAAGTTCATGCCCGCAATAAGCAGATTAACAAGAATGTTGATATGGATGGACTCGCGAAGCGTACACCTGGATTCTCCGGTGCCGATTTGGAGAATGTCCTGAATGAAGCTGCGATTCTGGCGGTTCGTGAGAATCAGAATGAAATTGCAACGCCGCAGGTTGATGAGGCAATCGACCGTGTCATGATGGGTCCTGCCAAGAAGAGCCGTACCTACGATGAAAAGACCAAGAAACTGGTTGCTTATCATGAATCCGGACATGCTATCATTGGCCTGTATCTCGATAATGCATCTGTAGTTCAGAAAGTAACAATCATTCCTCGCGGTCAGGCTGGCGGCTATAACCTGATGACTCCGAAGGAAGAGAAAATGATGAACACGAAGAATGATCTCATTGCGACGATCACTTCGTTCATGGGCGGCCGTACTGCTGAAGAAACTTTCTTTGACGATGTAACGACCGGCGCGGTCAATGATATTCAGCGGGCGACTGAAATTGCCCGTGACATGGTTACCCTGTATGGAATGAGTGATCTTGGTCCGATCAAGTACAACTCCGGCAGTGAGAATGTATTCCTCGGACGTGACTACAACAGCCCGAACAATGTATCCGGTCAGGTTGCGTTTGAAATTGATCAGGAAGTCAGAAAGATCGTCGGCACATGCCATGATAAAGCTAAAAAGATCATTGGTGAGCATAAGACAGAACTGGAACGAATCGCTGCTGCACTGATGGAATATGAAACACTCACTGCAGAGCAGATTCAGAAAGTTGTTAAGGGCGAGTCGATAGAAGATGACTTTAAGCTTCCTAGCCCGGCACCGGCTGAACCTGAGAACACAGAAGAGATTCCGGAACCGACAGAAGAGATCAAGCCGACGGAAAGCAAATCGACGGAGTTGAAATCAGAAGATCATAAGCCTGTCTCCAAACCGGCAAAAAAGCCGAGAGCACCAAAAAAAGACAAGGATAAAGAAGAAAAGAAAGATCCTGAATCACACGAATGATCAACAGATGAAGCACTGCTCATTGCAGTGCTCATTTTGTTTCAAAGTCAGGATGCGTGACAGGCATACTGCAATGGCATTAAAATGTAGAATACACTGGAGGAATCGCTATGTGGAATGATTGGTTTTCTATCGGTCCGGTTACAATTCACGGATACGGCGTCATGATTGCAATCGGCATTCTTGCCGCATTCTGGCTGGCTGACAGGCAGGCTAAGAAGCATAATCTGAGTGTTGATATTACAGACACTCTTGTATTCGTATGTCTGATTGTCGGCTACTTCTTTTCCAAGCTGACATATGTCATCATCAATTTCCAGGAATTCCTAAGCAATCCGCTGGCAGTCATCGGCAGCGGCGGCTGGGTTGTCTACGGCGGTATTCTTGGTGGTATTCTCGGCGCATATATCTACTGCCGGATCAAGAAAGTCAGCTTTATGGACTATTTCAATCTGCTGATTCCGGAAGTTGCACTGGCTCAGGCATTTGGCCGTGTCGGATGTTTCTTCGCCGGCTGCTGCTATGGCGTAGAAACACATGGAGCGCTTGGTTTGACATTTCCGCAGGGGTCCCTTGCACCAGCACTCACACCGCTGATCCCAACTCAGCTGATATCCTCGCTTGGCAATCTGATCATCTTTATGATCATCTTCCGAGCATATAACAGTGAAAAGTATCATCATGACGCCGGATCAATCTATCTGATGCTGTACAGTGCCGGCCGATTCGGCATTGAATTCTTCCGCGGAGATATTGAGCGCGGTTTTATCGGATTTCTCTCTACCTCGCAGTTTATTGCCATCTTTGTGTTTGCGGCCGGACTGATCATGTTCCTGCGCAGTCAGCGGAAACAGTCTCAGCCGAATGTGGTAAAATGAGTCACAGGCAGGAGGATATTCAATAGTGAAAATCGCAATTGGCAATGATCATACAGCGGTAGATATGAAAAGAGAAGTAATATCATATCTGCAATCCAAGGGAATTGAAGTAATAAACCTTGGCACGGATACATATGACAGTGTGGACTATCCGGTCTATGGCGAAAAGGTAGCTGAGGCGGTGGCAGCACATGAAGCAGATCTTGGCATTGCCATCTGCGGAACCGGTCTTGGCATCGGTCTGGCCTGCAACAAGGTTCGCGGCATTCGGGCAGCGATCTGTTCGGAACCGTATACGGCAAAATATTCCCGACTTCATAATAACTGCAATGTTCTTTGTTTCGGAGCCAGAGTCATTGGCATTGAAATGGCAAAGATGATGATTGATGAATTCATCGGCACAGAGTTCGAAGGCGGAAGACATCAGCGCCGTGTTGATGAAATTATGGATACAAACTTTACAGCAGATTTAACGATTCTTGAAGAAGGAACAGAATTTA
>SABF01000198.1 GCA_009929095.1 Erysipelotrichia bacterium | reverse complement strand
CTTCTTCAGTGAACCGGCAGAAAACAGCGGACAGAGATCCACCTGCCTGTTCAGTGCAGTGCCTTTATTAACATCGCGATTCATATGAATTGCCAGATTGGGAATCAGCAGAACATCCTTCTCGATATGCAGAAGCTTTGTTTCGATTCGGTCCTCATTCTTAACCAGAACTCTGCCTGCAACGCCTAAAGGTCTGTCCAGCCAGGTACTGTCAATCATGCCGCCGTAGGCTTCTACATCCAGTTTCAGATATTCGCCAGGCCCTTCCAGTTCCGAAACAGTCTTAATCTTGAAGGTTGGTGAATCTCCATGCGCTGCTGTCATCTGAAAATGATAGTCACTCAGTTTCTTGCCAATCCTGAATGCAATAATACTGGATTGGTTGCGCACAGCATAATACATGCAGCCTTCCTGAATATTCCATTTCTGATTCTCAGCAAGATACGTAAAGCCTGCCTGATCCAGTTCCTGACGGATTGTCCTGACGGAATGAAACATACTTGGACTGTTTGAAATAAACTTCAGTAATTCCTCTGTGATCTTAATGTCGTTCATACCAGCTGTTCCTTTCTCATGAATACGGAATCGATCGAATACCCACAAAGAATACAGCAGATTGCCGAAGCAGAAAAGCATCAAAAAGTCAGAAGACTCAACACCTTTGATTTATCCTGCCATGTTAAGCATTTGGTGCGCGGAACTGAGAATAGACTTTAATAGCATTTGGCATACCCAATAAAGGCGCAAAGATCAAATTATATAAATCATCCGCCAGGAAAATGAAACATATGATATAGCTCATCAGAAGAAATTTTCTCTTGTTCATATGCTCAGCAAGATAGAAAATACATGGCAGCAGCAGATACATAAAAATCAAGCTGGATATACCAAAGAACATAACACTTCTGAAACAGATGAATCCATCGATGTTGCCAAAGTTCAGAATCTCCGTATTGTAATCCCAATACCTTGCACCATTGCCTATCACATATATTGCCAGACCCGAAAGATATTCCAGCAAACCAGTAGCGATCATTGAGAGAAATAATACGCTCAGAACTTTTCTGCGTCTTTTATAAGCAATCACAAAGACAAGCAAAGCCCCATATGCATATATGTTAATCCATGGCAAAAAGTTTCCTCCCTGCCAGTAAAATGCTTTAATTCCGCCATTAAAATAGTAAAAAATAAATTCATACACAAATCCAAATATTCCTGTGGTAACAATGATCAGGCAGAAAATAGCGATCCATGTTTTCCGATCGAAATGGTGATCATGAATGATATAATCCTGAATATAATTTTTCATATATGCCCCTGCTGATTATCATGGCAATATCATATCATTCATACAATAAAGCAGGATCAGCAGATTATTAAAATATTCTCTGTTCGGGAATACTCCCATCAGCCAAAACCGTCATCTTGATATCCTTCAGTGATTCCTTGTGATTTCATGAATGATCACGGTTTACGCAATTCATAGTTTCACCAGGATCACCCAGTTCATTTGAACAAGTCTGCCATTCAGGCAATGCATTGTCAGCAGTCTTCACTATGTTCAATTATCTGTGTAAAAAGACAAATATGATAGTCTCAGTCTAAAGAATATCAATCACTCAGGTTCGTGATTTCCGCAAACATATTCCATAGAATCTGTTATTCCCGTTGCATCATCCTCCCGAATATTCTGAACGAGCTTCAGTATGTACAGTGATATTCACTTCATTCATGGTTCATCAGCAGAAACTCCGGATTTTCAAATCGTATTGTCATTTGATGATTGTGATGCAATCAGGCAGAACATGGTGTCCTCTTATTGCTCCGTGACCTCAGCATACAGCACTGATGCAGTCAGCGCATCTGTTTTATCCGGCAGTCCCATCTTGGCATACAGTACAATTGCCATTGCATTTGAAAGTGGCAGACCAGCATTCCAGAACCGCAAATACAACTCATAGGCAATCATTCAATGATCAGCCTTGATGATTTGTATTATGCAGCCTATAGATACATCTCTCGCACAAATGTAACAGTTTTCATAAATATTTTGTAAATTTATTTGACATTTTTCATGAGATATATTACATTACTTCTATCTTCAATGAACAAAAGAGTATTTGATCAAGTCCATCAGCGAGCTGGAACAGAGTGGAAGTCCAGCGGCACCGTGATCAAAGAACCGCATTTGGGAGAAGACTTTCTGAACTGGCAGTAGGAAAGTACGTGTCGCCAGCGTTAATGGCATCGAGTTGGTCAGCAGATTTCATTGCTGGCAATCAGAGTGGTACCGCGATATATGTCGTCTCTGGGAATATCCCAGAGGCGGCTTTTTTATTTAATTTCAGAAGAGAGGACAGTCTATGAAATCATAACGTCATCAAGATGTACAAACGAATAAATAAAATAAGGAGAAGACAAACATGAAAACACTAAATCAATTATTCAAGGCAGCTCTTGCTGCTACATCCGTAATAAGCTTATCTGCATGTTCCACAAATACAGCTGCTGTCAGCAGCGCAGCAGCCACTTCTGCTCCGGCGAAAAACATCATCATTGCAATTTCACCTGATTATCCTCCATTTGATTCCTTGACTGCCGACGGAAAACTGGAAGGATTTGACTATGACATGGGTGAATGGATCTTCCAATGGCTGAATGACAATGGCTATAACTATACACATGAATGGAAACAAATGAGCTTCGATACAATTGTTTCAGCCATTCAGACAGATCAGGTTGACCTTGGCATTTCAGGATTCACTTATGATAAGGATCGGAAAGTATTGTTCTCAGATCCATACTATGACAGTGCTCAGGTTGCAGTAGTTGCCGCAAATAGTTCCATTGCTTCACTGGAAGATCTCAAGGGCAAAAAAATCGGTGCACAGTTAGGCACTACCGGCGAAACTTGTGCCAATGCCATTGAAGGTGCTTCTGTTCAAGCTGTTGAAGATATGGGTATTGTCATGGAAACATTGAAGTCCGGGGGAATTGATGCCGCCATTCTGGATATTGCCGTTGCTGAAAATTATGTTGCCACTGGAAACTTCAAAAAACTTGATGGTTCTCTGCTGGATGAAAACGTCTATATCATTGCCAAGGATGGCAACACAGACCTGATGAACCCAATCAACGAGGCTTTAGCAGCTTTCTTAGCAAGCGATGACTTCAATACATATAAAGCAAAATGGATTAACACCAAGTAAACAATCATGAGTGATATATTTACTAGCGAAAATATCCTCTTTATGCTGAAGGGCGCAGGATTCAGTCTGCTCCTCGCGCTTGGCGCAATTGTCTTTGGATGTTTGATTGGCGTATTGATTTCTGCCGCAAAACTTTCGCAGTCAAAAAACATTGGCATGATCCTGCTGAAATGGCTGGCTAATATTTATGTTGAGCTATTCAGAGGAACCCCTATGCTGCTGCAGATTCTATTCTTTTACTTGGGCATCCCGGTGCTGTATCAAAGAATCACCGGGACTCGCTTAAGTGTCAATCCGTACATGGTTGGTGTC
>SABF01000197.1 GCA_009929095.1 Erysipelotrichia bacterium | reverse complement strand
GTATGCGAATATGAATTATTACGGCGATGGCTATTGGGGAATTGAGGAGGCTGCTGAAGGATACTATGGCGTATCTGCTTCAGACCTCACAGTTGCAGAGTCTGCCATGCTAGCTGGCATTCCCAATGCACCAGCGCTCTATCAGCTGTCTACCGGATACGACGAAGCAAAAAAGAGACAGGAAAAAGTACTCGGCTTAATG
The DNA here is from genome assembly GCA_009929095.1 of Erysipelotrichia bacterium. Taxonomy (GTDB): domain Bacteria; phylum Bacillota_I; class Bacilli_A; order Erysipelotrichales; family Erysipelotrichaceae; genus Bulleidia. Next base: position 3,339 of record SABF01000197.1, on the reverse strand, counting down.
CTGAACAATGAATATATCAGTGAAGATATATATAATGAAGCAATGAAAGAGAACACTGCGCCAATTGAAAAGCAGAAATAAAAAAGACCGGAAACAGAAATCCGGTCTTAGTGTTTTCAGGCGGCGTCAAGGGCGATTTTCATCATATTGGTGAAAGAGTTTTCGCGCTCTTCCGGTGTTGTTATTTCATCCGGATAGACGAAACTGTCAGAGATGGTAAGCAGACATGCCGCATGCTTGTGCAGTACTTCAGCGTTGTGGAACAGTCCGAAGCTTTCCATGTCGACACAGATACAGTGATGTACTTCTGTAACTTCAGCGAGATACGCACTGTCCTGGCGATAGAAGACATCGCTGCTGTGGACGATTCCTTCATGAAGAGAAATATTCAGATTGACAGCAGAATCTTTGATCTTTTGATTCAGATTTTTATCAGGCATCAAAAGATTTCTTTTATCACCAGACTGAATAAATGCATAGCTTGATTCACTGTATGCGCCATCACAAAGAACCACATCATAGACGTGCAGATCACGGGTATAGGCACCGGAAGAGCCAATACGGATAATATTGTCCACATCATAGAATTTGAACAGTTCATAGGAATAGATGCCGATGGACGGAATGCCCATACCAGATGCCATGACAGAAACTTTCTTGCCTTTCCAGGTTCCTGTATATCCGTATACATTGCGAACACCTGTTACCAGAACAGGATTTTCAAGAAATGTATCAGCGATAAACTTTGCCCGAAGCGGGTCGCCGGGCATCAGAACAGTTTTGGCAAACTGATCCTTTGCGGCAGAATTGTGCGGAGTTGACATAGTATTTACCTTCCTTTCAAAACAGTATATCATGCAGAAAAAAGAATGGGCGGAAGCTTATCGCTTCATGCCTTTTGAACCCTTTGAACCTCCTTCACTGTAGGAAGCGAGAAGATTTGTGTCATAGGAGAATGTCATCCGGCTGCGTCTGCGTTCACGATCGAGTGCGAGCTGAATCAGCCGATCCATCAGTTCAGAAAATTTGATTCCGGAATCTGCCCAAAGATAGAAAGCAAGTGATCCGGGAATGGTATTGATCTCATTGACATAGACTCTCTTAGTCTCCGGATCATACATGAAGTCAATCCGGCAGACACCGGACGCAACCAGCACTTTGAATGTTTCCAATGCATAATTTTGAATTTGCTTTGTGACCAGATCGTCCAGAGGGGCTGGAACAATTCTGGATGTGGATGCCATGCCTTTGGAAGCTTGGCTTTTCGCAGCTTTGCCGCCGCCCTGATATTTATCCTGATAGCTGAGCAGTTCACTGCCTCCATGACAGACTTCTTCCAGAATCGATGCTCTGGCATCGGTTTCGTCTCCCAGCACGGAGCAGTTGATCTCACGCATCGGCTTGACAACCTTTTCTGTAATGACACGAGGATCATACTGTCTGGCATCTTCAAAACACTGCAGATACTCTTCATCATTATGAGCAATGGCGATGCCAACAGAGGAGCCGGTACGGGCTGGTTTCAGAATGACCGGATAGATCAGTTTGTGTACTTTATCGAGAATCTCTTTCTGGTGTTCATCCATATCGCAGCTGTTAACCCAAAACCAGCGGGTGATTGGCAGACCGGAATCGTTCAGAATATGCTTCTGCAGGATTTTATCCTGACCAATGGAAGCACCGTAAAGATCACAGCCGGCATATGGTACTTTAAGCATTTCAAAGAAGCCCTGAATCGTTCCGTCTTCACCATTGGTTCCATGCATGACCGGAATGCATACATCAATCGTGCCAAGATCTTTTTTGCCAAATATACCGGATTTTACCGGCTGAATGACTGTTTTTCCATCTATGCTGGAAATACTGATCTGAGTGCACTGGTTCCTGCAGGCGTCCAGATCCCTAAAGCTATTCATATCCCTCAGGGCATCTCCATAGTACATACGGCGATCCTTTGCTACATAGACAGGAATGACATTATATTTTTCGGTATTCATGGCATCCATTGCCTGATGTGCCGAAATAATGGATACTTCATGCTCGACGGATTCACCGCCGAAGAATACTGCAACATTCAATTTCATTGTTTGATCCTCCGTCATTAATTATACTCAAAACCGGAAAGGATAGACACAAGACAGATGATTGCTGATTCAAAACAGCAGAGACAGTTTGTCTGCATTGTCTATCAAAACAGTACAATTCTGATCATGATCATTGCATTTCATCTATAATGTGACTATCAGAATGCAGATAATAACTGAATGCTTCTTCGCAAATTGAGGAACGGAGGCAATATGACAAAAAGAGCATTGGTGCTGGCTGGCGGCGGCACACGAGGGTCTTATCAGGACGGCTCAATTTCTGCTCTGAGAAAACTGGGCAGGAATAACTGGAATATCGTAACCGGCACCTCTATTGGTGCTTTGAATGCCGCAATGGTTGTGCAGGGAGACTATAAAGAACTTGATGAACTATGGAATAATCTGACGCAGGATCAGATTATCAATGGCGGAATATCCGCGGATTTTGATCTGAATACCCTGATTAATGAGAGAAATGCCCTGGCCTCATTCTTTAAAAACTACATTCGAGAGAAAGGTGCTGATGTGTCTCCGCTGGTCAGTCAGATTCAGCGGCTGTACAGTCCGGGCAGATTCTTTAGGTCAAATGTAGACTTTGGCTGTATTGCAGTAAATCACAAAACTCAGCAGCCGGTATATGTAAACAAGGAAATGATGAAGAAGGATGGACAGAAATGGCTGCTGGCAAGTGCTTCTGCATTTCCGGCATTTCCTGTATGCAGGATCGGTGACGAGGAATATGTGGATGGCGGATACTTTGATAATCTGCCAATCGATCAGGCAATGCGCATGGGTGCAGAAGAAATCGTTGCCATCGATCTGAATAATGTTCCTCAGCATCAGAATTACATGGACTGCTCCTATATTACTTATATCTATCCTAAAATCCCGATTGGTTCCTTTCTGGATTTCAGCCACGAGACTATTATGCGGCTGAGACGTCTTGGCTATCTTGATACAATGAAGGCATTCGGAGAACTGGATGGATATAAATATTCCTTTAGGAAAACGCGTCTTCCGCAGTATACAAAATCCTTTGGACGCAATCTGATGATGCTTGAAACAAGAGTCAAGCTGGCTACTGCAATCAGTGAACGTCTTCATTCTGCTTCAGTAGTTACCGACCGGCTCAAGGAAGAAGAATATCGAACACATCTCAGTGAACGGGAAATCTTTTTTGGCATGATGGATCATCTGATGGAACTTGTCGGATGTGATGTGCAGAAAATCTACACTTATCGTGAAGCTAGAGATC
>SABF01000196.1 GCA_009929095.1 Erysipelotrichia bacterium | reverse complement strand
ACAGTGACTTGTCTGCCGGATTGTCTGCTCTAGTCACAGTATCGCCAACATGAACATCCCGAATCGATTTAATTGATGCCGCAAACCAGCCTACATCACCGCATACCAGTGTTCTGACTGGTACTTCTTTCGGATTCCGGATTCCCGCTTCCAGCACTTCATATTCGGCACCGGTAGACATGAATCGAATCCTGTCTCCGACATGAATCTCTCCTTCTCTGATTCGCACCAGAGCAATCACGCCGCGGTAGGAGTCATAAAACGAATCAAATACCAGGGCCTGAAGCTTTGCCTTCGGATCACCTTTTGGAGCCGGTACTTTATGAACGATCTCTTCCAGCACCTGATCAACATTGATTCCGGTCCTTGCTGAAATCTCCGGCGCATCACTGCAGTCCAGTCCGATGATATTTTCGATCTCATGTCTGACGAAATCAGGCCTTGCGTTATTCATATCACATTTATTGATAACTGGCAGAATTTCCAGATCATTATCAAGTGCAAGATATGCATTGGCCAGAGTCTGAGCCTGTACACCCTGAGTAGCGTCCACAACTAAAATAGCACCCTCGCATGCCGCAAGAGATCTTGAAACCTCGTAGGTAAAGTCAACATGCCCCGGAGTATCAATCAGATTGAACAGATAGTCCTGCCCATCCTTGGCATGATACTTCAGCTGTACTGCATTCAATTTAATCGTGATGCCCCGCTCACGCTCCAGATCCATTTCATCCAGAAGCTGTGATTTCATATCACGTTCCTTGACAGTTTCTGTCATTTCCAGAATTCGATCTGCCAGTGTGGACTTGCCATGGTCAATATGAGCGATGATGCAAAAATTACGTATGTTCTTCTGATCCATTCAGTTCTCCATTCAGTCAAATTTTCTGTTTATCAGGGATCTGCCGGCTCCATTTCCAAACGCATCTGCCGACATTGGGCTTTTGCCTTCCGGCTGTACTTCCATTACATTTAGAATTCCGCCCTTGCACGCGATCTGCATGGCATGATCATGAAATCCAAGCACTGTTCCAGGTTCTTGATTTACAGAACAGACTTTTTTTCTGGCTTTCAGCAGTTTGATACGTTTCCCGTCAATCATGCCATAACTAACTGGCCAGTCAATCAGAGCCCGAACATGATTATACAGAGTATTGATCTCTTCTTCACTAAAGTGCACCTGCTCTTCTTCTTTGGATATATTATGAGCAATGCTCATCTTTGATTCATCCTGCACTTCACCAGTCAGTTTTCCTGCAAGGTATTCCGGCAGTGCCTTTGCCAGCAATTCGGCTGAAGCATTCTCCAGTTCAGCATACAGCTCTTCTGTCGTCTCATCCGGTCCGATCGGCACATAGACGCGGTCATAAACACGGCCGGCATCCATAGCCTTTACCATTTCCATCAGACAGACTCCTGTCTCTTCATCACCTGCCCAGATTGCATGATGTACCGGAGCACCGCCGCGATACTTCGGAAGAAGGCTTGGATGAATATTCAAGCAGCCATATTTCGGTGCATTCAGAATTACATCCGGAACCATCTGTCCATAAGCACAGGTCACAATCAGATCCGGCTTGAATGACAGTATTTCCTCAGCAGATGCTTTCATCTTTTCCGGCTGCAGACAGGGGATATGATACTGATTTGCCAGGGCATGTACCGGGGTCGGCACAATCAGGTGCTTTCTGCCCGCCGGCTTATCCGGCTGAGATACTGCTGCAACTACATTGTATTTTTCATCAATCAGAGTCTGCATCATTCTGACTGCGAATTCGGGTGTTCCAATAAACATGACTCGTATATCTTTCATGAGTGTCCTCCATTGCCACATTATATATGGTAATTACGCGCATTTCATTGATTTTTAGAATCTGCTTTGATATAATTCTCTGGCAATGTGTGAATAGGAGGTGTTGGCATGGCAAACATCAAGTCTCAGAAGAAGCGCGCTCTGACAAACGCAAAATGTCAGAAAGTGAATGCAGGCAAAAAAACTGAACTGAAGACCGCAGTAAAGAAAGTCGTTGCTGCAGTTGAAGCTAAGGATAAAGATGCCGCAGTCAAGGCATACGACGCAGCGAATGCTCAGTTAGATAAGGCTGTTTCAGACGGTCTTAAGAAGAAGAACTACGCAGCTCGTCAGAAGTCCCGCCTGGCTAAAGCAGTCAATTCCATCAGCAAGTAATCATTCCAGAATAATTTAAAACACCTTCGATTCTGCTTGAAGGTGTTTTTTATTTACTGCATGCGTTCATCCACAAGTTCATTTCCACGGTCAATCTGACTGCGTCCGGGTCCTCTGACTTAAGATGGCTCAGAATTTCCCTGATTTTACTTATTCTTCTCTCACAATATACAAAATAAGACTCTCCGCCCTTCTGCATCAGAATCGGGCCGCACATTATTTCAGTTTCTGTATACGCCGGATGCTGCATGGTACTGATGGAAAGCACTGCATAATCATGGTTCCGTTCCTGAATCAGAACTTCATCAAGAATTGTGAAGCCGTGATCACTGATCCATTTTCTAAACAGATGCAGATCAGTATTGCACTGTATGATAATCTGGTCTAATCGATCAAGACGATGATACGCATGTTCCAGGATGTCTCGAATCGTATAGAAGCCCATTCCGGCCAGCACTGCCGCAGTTGCATCATCCGGCACATGTTCAAATCCGTTAGACAGAACAGGTTTAATCTGCTTCTCCAAATGGGCTGCCTGGATATTTTCTTCAGCTGTTTTCAGCGGTCCTTCTGCAATATCACATGCATATGCTCTGAATATAATTTCCTTCTGCACCAGCATGATTGGAAGACGGGCATGATCTGTGCCAATATCAGCCAGTATCATGCCCGTTCTGATCATCCCGGCAATTGTCTTCAGCCGGTCCATCTTATTTATCAAAGAAATCTTTCAGTCGCTTGGAACGGGTCGGATGTTTCAGCTTGCGCAGTGCCTTGGCTTCTATCTGACGTATGCGTTCGCGAGTCACATTGAATTCCTTGCCAACTTCTTCCAGCGTGCGAGTTCTTCCGTCATACAGGCCGAAGCGAAGACGAAGTACTTTTTCTTCACGATCCGTCAGACCGCCAAGTACACTGTTGATTTCATCTTTCAGAAGCTGATTATTAGCATACTCATCCGGGGACAGTGCATCCTTATCCTCAATGAAGTCACCAAGATGAGAATCATCCTCTTCACCAATAGGCGTCTCAAGAGAAACAGGTTCCAGAGCAATCTTCTGAATCTCACGGACCTTTTCGGGAGAAATTCCTTCCATATGCTTGGAGATTTCTTCCGGGGTTGGTTCCCTGCCGAGTTCCTGTACCAGCTGACGCTGTACACGTGTCAGTTTGTTGATTGTTTCCACCATATGAACCGGAATACGGATTGTCCTTGCTTGGTCAGCAATTGCTCTTGTAATCGCCTGACGAATCCACCAGGTTGCATAAGTACTGAATTTAAAGCCTTTTCTATAATCAAATTTTTCAACAGCCTTGACAAGTCCCATATTGCCTTCCTGAATCAGATCCAGAAAC
>SABF01000195.1 GCA_009929095.1 Erysipelotrichia bacterium | reverse complement strand
GTACAAGGAAATACGCAATAATACCGCCAAAAATCTGCAACAGTGTAGTAACCACGCTGATCAGGCTGTAGTGATTGGTATTGCCAATCACTGCACTGCTGGTGACACCGGACATGCCAATTCCAATTAAATACACAGCACCGCACATCACAGCTGTTCCTAAGATATAAATCAGATAGCTTCGATTGCGAAAGTTGAGACGCACCTGTTTATGAATAAAGAAGTATTGAATCAGAGTAACAGTCAGTTCGGCAATTACACTGCCGATTACTGCGCCATATGCACCATAATGCGGAATCAATGCAAGATTGATGCAGAAATTGATGCACGCACCGGCAATCACGCTGGTGCTGTAGTGGCTGTACATTCCAACCGGCACCATGAACTGAATACCGGTGACATTGGACATGGATATGAAAATAATTATCGGGCAGCCAGCCAGAATCAGATCGCCTACAATCGGTGCGCTTGGGATATACCAGGAGATAAATCCTCGGGCAATCGTCATCATGCCAAAACACATCGGCAGCGCCATTAGCATGGCAATTCTCATAGTAGTATTGATCAGTCCCTGTGCCTTCTCGCGGCCATTCTCATCATTGTAAAATACATTGGTCACCCTTGGCAGCATTACCGTTCCTATGGATGTAATGAAATACAGGAATGTCTTTACAAAGTTCATCGAAGTCTTGTAGTAAGTTACGTGTTCTTCATTGTAAAGATAGCCTAGCATTGTCTGATCAAGCAGTGTGTATACGCTGATGGCTATGGTCGGAACAAACAGCTGAATCGTTGCCTTGAAGTGATGCCTGAAAGCATCACTGATAGAAACTTTCTCAAATGAAATGTACTGATGAAGCTGAGCGAACATAATCCCCTGTCCAATCAGTTCACTGCTGGAATTGATGACAACATAAAGCCAGAGATCATCCGGTGTTTTTACAAAGAGAAAGATCAGTCCAACACCGATGATTTTAACGATAATATTGCGGATGCTCGCTTTCTTGAAATCTTCGACTCCATAATAGAACCAGGTGATGTCCAGCATGCTGGCAATAAGAGTCAGACCAGTCAGCTGATACACCAGAATATTTTCTTTTACAGTACATGCGACAAAGACAAAATAGCAGATGGAGGCAATGAGCATGTCCACGATCTGCATTGTCAGAATCTCCCAGAATGTCCGATTCAGTTCCTGTCTGCTGTCTCTGACTTTGGCAATCTGACGGTTGCCGTATGTGTTGACACCTAAAATGCCAAACAGAATAAACCAGTTGATGATTGATCCTGCAAAATCTGATATGCCAAGTACCGGCGCAGTAACATGACGATACAGATAAGGCACCAGCACTAAAGGCAGGATAATTTTCACCAGCTGATAAGCAATGTTGTATATATAGTTTCTAATCAGTTTACGGTCCATGTATTTACCTGTGCCATTATACCATGCCACACCCTTATCTGCGGAATACCAAAAGAATGCTGCCCCTCATGAGGCGGCATTCTTTTCAGTATTTTATGCTTTGTTGCGGTGTTTTATGAAGTAAAAGATTAATACGGCAATTCCTGCAATTCCCGCCATCAGCCAAATATGATAGGAATCCTTGTCTTGTACAGTCAGAATTCGATGTATTCTTTCTTCCTCAATGTACGGCTCTTCATGAACTGTATCGCTGATCTTTGCGATTATCAGCAGTCTTGAATTGCTCATACCGTCTGCGCAGGTTGATAAAAACACAAGATGATCATCCGCAGAAATATCAATATTTCTCTGATATATTGATTTTTCCAGAACATATTCCAGATATTCATCGGCATGTTCATGATCTGTTCCAGGCGCATACAGTACAGTATCGTATGCATCTCCTTTCAGCACAGCAAATATCTCCAGTCCGTGAAGTATTCCATCAGCGTACAATGATCCGTAGCGATGTTCTGTAAAAAATGATTCTTCCAGAAAATGATCCAGTGCTCCGAACATTTCATCATGTTCCATATGGTGTCCATAGATGAAACTGTTGAAATCTGAGAAATCCTTCTGATTTCGATAATCCAGAAACAGGCTTCCGGAAAGTGCATAGGTACCGTCAATTCCTCTGCTTGCATACTTGGAATTATTATCTGCTTTTGCGAATGGGTGGCTGATTTCTGTTCCGTAAATATTGAGCCACCCTGATACTTCCGGATTTTTTCGTACCAGCGCGTCAAACGAAATACAGTTTTCTCTATTTGGTTCAATTATTTCATACATTCTTTCTGCCGCGTCAGCATGTATTCGGCTGTTGTCATACAAAGCATAACTGCCAAATATAAGCATGATACCGCAGGATCCGAGAAGCAGTGCATCCACCAGATTATTCAGAATACGAATTGCACCTAAGACCGCATAAGCAATCTTAGGTCTCAGTCTTCTTTGTTTCCGAAATGCTTTTGAGTTCATCCACTCTGTTTTTCTCTGCGAATACGGAAACTTATGACAATCACAGTCACCGCCAGCAGTGTCATAAAGATAAATGGTGCAGAGTCTAGCGACACACCGGTCACTTCAACTGCTTCAGCTGCTGATGTAAATGTTCCGTTATTCTCACCTGTAGTGATGAAACAGCCGCTTGCCATCATCATGGTATTGGTACCGGCAGATGGCGTATTCTTCTGATTTCCTTCAAACATATACTCCATTGAAATGGAGTAACCAGGTTCTGGCATTGCTTTCACGATGAACTGTACTCCGGCTGTCAGGTTATCAAATGTGATCTTTTCACCATCGGCCAGACTAAAACTGAAAACTCCCGAATTGTCTGGCGTTATGCTTTCTCCGTTCGGACCCGATGCTGCAATTCTTAATGGATCGTAATCCGTGCCATCCGGCATCATACCATTGCCAGGAACATTGAATCTCAGCTGATAGTTGAATTTCTTTGTCTTGTCACCATAGTCACCGGTCACATTATTTGTCAGTGTCAGTCCATGTCCGTTTGCAATTCCTTCTCCACCGGCTCTGCTGAAATAGTTTGTGAAAATGATGTTTTCTTCACTTACCTTATTGCCAGTTCCAGTATTCGCAACATGGATTTCCCGGACTGCCAGACCGGTATCAGTGTTAACTACCAGTACTTTCATAAGATATGCGGCAGTATCATATCGCATAAATCCTTTGCCAAGTCCTGTACAGTCTGCTGTTTCACTTAGGGTATAGTCATAGACCCCTGCATGCGGAAACTCGGCAAATGAGATTGCTCCGGTACCGGAAGCATCTGTCTGATTGACAGGTTTACTGACGGTGATTGGAGTTATTACTGATACTGGCGCATCTTCTGTGACAGGTACAGCGGCAAAACGGAATGTCGTATTCAATTCCGTATTCAGATTGGATTTCAATACTTTCGTTACATGAAGACTGCCTGCGGCAATCGGATAGTCTGTGCCAGCTCCTGATACATGTATGGTGCCAAGAAACGGCAGACAGATGAGAAGTCCAGCCGCAACTAGTTTCATTTTTATCGTGTGGTTCAAAATAAGTCCTCCTTCTGGTCAAATACCGCGCCGTCGAATAACAGCAATCACTTTGCC
>SABF01000194.1 GCA_009929095.1 Erysipelotrichia bacterium | reverse complement strand
TTTCTGCGGAGAGAATGATTTTGGCGGTGCAGTGCATCGCTGCCTCTATGGCATCATGTATCTGATCAGTGATCATGCAGAGAAAGCAGGCATTCTGGTACGTTTCGCGGCCACAAAACTGGTGGAGGGCGATGAACGTGTACTTGCGGCACTAAGTCTGGAAGATAATGAAAAGGAAATGCTCGAGCATATTATCAAACAGATGGAAGAAGAGCGCGGCATGGATCGTCAGGCTGCCATTGCCGATATGCGCTTCTCCTTTATAGATAAACTGGTTGCAGGATGCGTTGTAAAGCCGCATCATTCCAGAGAATTTGATCGCTCGCAAAGGATTGATCGAATCCTGACTGGAAAATATACGGCAATCCCTGCATTTATTGGCATTATGGGTCTTGTCTTCTATCTGACATTCAATGTCATTGGAATCGGACTGCAGAATCTGCTGTCGGCAGGAATTGATGCACTGACTGCGGCTGTGTCGACTGGACTGGCTGCCGGCAATGTGAATCCGGTCGTTCAGTCACTGGTAATTGATGGTATCTTCAACGGTGTCGGAACAGTTGTCAGTTTTCTGCCAATTATAGTGACTCTGTTCTTCTTTCTGTCTTTGCTGGAAGATACCGGATATATGGCACGTGTTGCATTTGTCATGGATAAGCTGCTGAGAAGAATCGGTCTGTCAGGCAGATCTATAGTACCTATGCTGATTGGATTTGGCTGTTCAGTACCAGGTGTCATGGCTTCTCGCACGCTTCCTTCAGAACGTGATCGAAAGATGACAATCATGATGATTCCATTCATGAGCTGCTCAGCGAAACTCCCGGTTTATGCGCTGTTTACTGCGGCGTTTTTTCCGGGACATGGAGCACTGATCATGGTGATGCTGTACTTTGTGGGAATTGCCTTTGGAATTCTGACCGCGCTGCTGACTAAAAGCACGCTGTTCAAGGGGGAGGCTGTTCCGTTTGTTATGGAACTGCCGAATTATCGCATGCCAAGTGCCAGAAGCGTATTCCAGCTGCTGTGGGAAAAGTCCAAGGATTTCCTGCAGAGAGCTTTTACAGTAATCTTTGCGGCGACGATTATCATTTGGTTCCTGCAGACATTCAATACGCATCTGAACATGGTTGCAGATTCTTCAGAGAGTATCCTGGCGGCACTGGCCGGCTTGCTGACTCCGATTTTCCAACCGCTTGGTCTTGGCGACTGGCGGATCTGCACTGCTCTGATTACCGGCTTTATAGCTAAAGAGAGCGTAGTATCAACTCTGTCGGTTCTGTTTGGCTCTACCGCAGCTATTGCAGAAGCGATAACACCGCTGGCTGCAATGAGCATGCTGATATTCTGTCTTCTGTATACGCCATGTGTTGCGGCAATTTCTTCAATTGCTAGAGAACTCAGCGTCAGATGGGCTGCATCAATTGTTGTTATGCAATGCGTCATAGCCTGGATAGCCGCCTTCCTGGTGCATGCAGCAGGTCTTCTGTTTGGCTTTATCTGATTTGCTCATACAGTCTGAATCGTGATTCAGGCTGTATTTTTATTCGTTCTCTGGCAGTGGGTGTATAATTCAGCTGTTTTGTATGAAAGGGGCGTTATTTTAATGCAAATGCTTATCCATATCACCAACCATGAAGAGGCAGTCAGTCCGATCTTCAATAAACTGATGGAAGCGGGATTTCATGGAGCTTCTGTCATTGACTGTGAAGGCATGCTGAGTCAGCTGAATCAGGACAGTGATGATGCGCCGGCAATTGTCGGTTCACTTCGTCGATTCATTAATCCTGAACGTCAGCAGAATAAACTGATCCTGCTGATTCTGAAGGATGAGGAAGTTTTTAAAGCAGAAGAGATTATCCATGAAGTATCCGGAAATCTGAAGCTTCCAAACACAGGAATTCTGTTTACGGTACCTGTGATGAGATGGGAAGGAATTGAACAGAAGAAATGAGCACACTCTTCTATATTGGCATCGCCATGGCGGCAGGTCTTCTGATGACAAGAGTCATCCGACTGATACATCTGCCGAACGTCACTGCTTATCTGCTTGCCGGTGTTCTCATCGGACCGTGTGTGCTGAATCTTATAGGCAGTGATACCGTAGTATCCTATTCTGTTATTACAGAAGTTGCACTTGGCTTTATTGCCTTTTCAATCGGTGATGAATTCAAACTGGAAAATATCAGAGCGATCGGCAGATCAGCACTCTGGATCACAGCAGCCGAGTCTGTCGGTGCTGTTGTACTGGTGGATTCCATTACCATGGCACTTGGTTTTCCAGTGCCGCTGTGCATTACTCTGGGAGCGATGGCAGCATCCACTGCACCGGCAGCAACTCTGCTGGTTGTGCGCCAGTACAAGGCCTCCGGTCCGCTTACAGATATGCTTCTGCCGGTTGTTGCGGCAGATGATGCTACAGGCCTGATTGCCTATTCCATTTCTATTTCAATTGCCCAGAGTCTTGTCAGCGGTCAGGCTTTTGCGATGACTACAATTCTGACTCCGATTCTGAACATCCTCATTGCTCTGGCACTCGGTGCCTGCATGGGTGCTGTGACGGCACTCAGTCATCGTCTTTTCAAGAGCCACAGCAATCGCATGTGCGTAATCATTGCAATGATTTTCCTTGGCACAGCACTGGCTAATTACTGGGGATTGAGTTCTTTGCTGCTGTGTATGGCCATCGGTGCGGTTTATGTCAACCTGAGCAATGATGCAGAACGCATTCTCCGATGCATTGATGAATGGACAAATCCTCTGTTCATGCTGTTCTTTGTAATCTCCGGCATGGAACTGGATATCAGTGTTCTGCCTCAGGTGGGACTGATTGGCATTGTCTATGTGCTTGCAAGATTTGGCGGAAAATTCCTTGGGTCCTATCTGGCCGCTTCCGCCTGCAAGTGTCCCAAGGTTGTTTCTGAAAACATCGGCTGGGCCCTGATGCCTCAGGCTGGTGTGGCAATAGGTCTTGCTTCTCTGGTCCTGAAGCAGCTTCCGCAGTATGGCTCCCTGATTCAGACAGTCATACTCAGCGCGACGCTGATCTATGAAATTGCCGGACCGATTGCGGCAAAATCTGCTCTGCGCCGTGCTGGTGAAATTCATACGCAGGGATGAAACAGGAATCCATGCACTGTGCTGTCTTGATGCCATTAAGACAGTCTGTCTGATTCCTTCCTGACAAAAATAATAAAAAGCGGCAGTCATGAATGCAGATCAATCATGGTGCCGCTTTATTTAGTTCTGAAATGAATTGAATTACTTCATCAGGGAGCGATAGAGCTCCTCAATATCTGTGACCGTTACATCGCGAGGGTTTCCAGGACGGCATGCATCTGCGAATGCAGATTCAGCAAGTGCCGGGATGTCTTCTTCCTTGACGATTCCCTTTAGAGTCTGAGGAATACCAACATCTTCACCGAGCTGGCGAACTGCTTCAACTGCAGCCTTGCGGTATTCTTCCTGGCTCATGGAATCAGTATCCTTGACACCCATGACACGGGCAATATCGCGATACTTTTCACCGGTAGCCGGCGCATTGTATGCCATGACCGTCGGCAGCAGAATCGCGCATGCC
>SABF01000193.1 GCA_009929095.1 Erysipelotrichia bacterium | reverse complement strand
AAAGAAGAAATCCAAAAATGTGCAAAAGCGTTTCCTGCCTGCCAGAAGCGTGCAGTCCGCCTTCTATGTCAAGGCACAGGGGCGCGAGTTGATTGACACGCCGCTGGTTTCCGACACGCTGGGCTTTGTGGGGTGTTACCTGATTTTGTTCATTGCAGGCACGTTTTTAACGACTGTCACGGCAAACTGCAAGCTGGCGGACGCCATGTTTGAATTTGCGTCCGCGCTGGGCACCGTGGGCCTGTCGATTGGCCTGACCAGTCCATCAACCAACAACGCAACGCTGATTGTGGAAACCGTCGGTATGATCCTTGGCCGATTGGAAATCTTTATCGTGTTCATTGGCATCTATTCGGGCTTTAACGCGGTTCGGCGCAAGATTCGCAAGCATGACATGGCGAAATAAGCGAACCGGCAATGGCCGCCTGCCCGACCCTCTCGTGCAAAGACGAACTGACCCATGGTCCTTGCCCAAAGCGAAAGGGATAAACAAAGCATCCTGGCCGTGCTCGCATGCACAGCCAAGATGCTTTGAAAAAATCAGGCCACGTTTCGTCCGCTCGATGACTTGCCGCCACGGTGGTCAGACGTTCAATTCCGCGATGTTCTCGATAAAGATGGCAACGATTTGCGGATCAAACTGCTTGCCTGCATTCCTCGCGATTTCGTCGATAGCCTCCTGATGACTGGTTGCCTTCCGGTAGGGCCTGTCCTGCGTCATGGCGTCAAAAGTGTCGGCAACCGCCAGAATGCGCGCCAGCAGGGGGATGCGCTCCCCGCTGAGTCCCTGCGGGTATCCGCAGCCATCCCACCGTTCATGGTGGCTCAGAATGCTTTCCGCAATCAGCGACAGCTCCGGGGAAGAAAGCGCGATTCGATACCCGATCTCGGGATGTCTCCTCATTTCAACCCATTCTTCCTCGTTCAGTTTCGCGGGTTTTCTCAGAATATCATCGCTGATGCCAACTTTTCCAATGTCGTGCAGGGTGGAGAGCAACTCCAGCTGATCCTGCTGGTTGGCCGACAGGCGGAGTTTCGTGGCAATCATTTTGGTCAGCGCCACCAATCGCTCCGCGTGTTCCTCGGTTTCCTGACTTTTAGCGATCATGGTGGCTTTGATGGCCGTGATAATCGCGCTGTGGGAGTTGTTATGCTCCAGCAGTTTGCGCTGGTACATGTTTTCATCCGCCATTCGGAGCACGGTCATCAGTTCATCCTCTCTTCTCAGTCATTGCCGTAGAATTCGGCAATTTCCATACGCCCATTGTTGTTGACTACATAAAAGTATCCTACATTCTGAAATGAAGAAGTGTCTAGTTTCTTAGTTTCATATGTCCAAGTAGCTTCTACATAGTAACAAGGCAATACTGTCTGCGGATCAACAGTGTTTACAGAGAAATCGTTTGTAATAGCAGCATCAGTTGCTGTTACTTCCTTGACCTGCAGCAGATTATCTCTTCCATACTGTCTGATGTAAAGATCGAGATCCTCATAAAAATTCCATCTTGAAAACACTTCAAATGCAGAAGTTTTCTGACTGTAGATATACTGTTGGCCGCCAATTTCATAGTTGCCATCTTTATTTGTCCAAGTGAAATAATCTGCAACAAAATTCTTTACGACCGCCGTAGCCATAGCAGCCTCATCATTGTCCTTAACTGCAGCAGTCAGTTCTTTAAAGTATGTCTGTTCAATATCAGTCGGATTATTGCCAATGGTATACAGATCGTTCTTTTCATTCTTATTTGATGTGGCTGCAGATAGTGTACTTCCGCTTCCGGAAGAACTGCTTCCAGCAGCCACTTTATAAATATTGAATCCAAACAGCACAATTGTTGCTGCAGTTGCAATCAGCAGAACCATAATCATACTGCGGTTGATTTTTTGATGTTTGCGTTTGACTGGATCAATTCTGTGACGTCTATTCTGAGTTCCATGTGAACCTGCGCCAGTTCCAGATGCTTTCTTCTTAGCTGATCCCGGCAATTCCGGAAATTGATTGTTCGTTCCGTTCTGTCTGGTCATGTTATCTCCTGTTCTTTGCTGCACTATTCATAGAATTTCTTAACAATATAGTTAGGACGTCCCTTGACTTCGTTATAAGTCTTGGCCATGTATTCACCAAGAATACCGACAGCGAGCAGAATAGCACTGCCAACAAATAGAATCAAGGAAATAATCAGTGTGCTGGAAGAAATCACACAGCCGCAGAAACTCATAATCAGCAATACGATTAATTCTATGAGCATAATTCCAAATACTGGTCCGCCAATCCATACAGCAATGCGCAGAGGGGCATTGGTATACTCAATGATTCCATCGATAGCATAGCGAAACAGTTTCCAGAATGACCAGCTGGTTTCACCAGCTACTCGCTCAACATTTTCATATTCCAGATATTCTGTCTGATAACCTACCCAGCAGAACAAGCCCTTTGAGAATCTTCCATATTCCTTCAAAGAGAGGATCGAATCAACAACCTGTCTCTTCATCAGTCTGAAGTCACGGGCTCCGTCTACAATCTTTACTTCGATAAACTTATTGATGATCTTGTAAAAGGATCTCGCAAAGAAGGAACGAATTGCCGGTTCACCCTGACGAGTTACTCTTCTTGTACCGACAACATCATCATCATTCTTTTCCATTGCTTCAAACATCTTTGGCAGATATTCCGGCGGATCCTGCAAATCTGCATCCATGACAGTGACATAGTCACCCTTTGCCATCTGCAATCCTGCCAGTAATGCGCCTTCCTTACCAAAATTGCGGCTGAAATCTACTATTTTAACTTCACCTTTGTGTGCCTCATACAGTTTCTTCAGTTCTTCCATGGTGCTGTCATGGGAACCATCGTTTACAAAAAGAATCTCGTAATCTAGGTCCATGTTTGTCAGGACTTTTACTACGGCATCATAGAATATCGATACGGTCTCCTGTTCGTTATAGCAGGGAACGACAATAGACAGCAATTTGCTCATAATATCTCCGATCTCGGTAATTATACCTTATTACCGTTTTATGAATCAATTTCCCCTGACAATACGATCAGAGATTATCTTTATAAAAATGTCGGAATATCCAGGAGAACAGCATGATATTCCCACTGTTCACCATCGAAAAATATTTATTCTTCATGCCGCCAAGGTCCTTGAGATAATGGTTGTTATGCCAGTTTGGAAATTCTTCATTCAAAAGATTCCATCCCAGCATAATTGTATTTCTACGATCTTCCTTATCCTCGATCTTTGAACTTCTCAGGAAACTGTTGCCAAGGAAGAACTTAATATGAATATATTCCAGTTCATCGTGATACTCCTCATACAGTTCATGGTCTTTGTAGTATTGCATAATTATCTTGAATACAGTAATCATGTTCTTAACCTGGCTGTTACTGGTATGAGTAATGGATGTCCCCTGCTGCACATAGTTTACATAAGCATGATCCACAAATGAAATACGGTGCAGCCGGGATGCCAGGCAGTACAAAAAGCAGGCATCTTCATATCTGTTTCCATCCGGGAATCTGATATCCAGGCTTTGAATGAGGTCAGTTTTATAAATCTTGTTCCACAGTGTAGCAAACAGATT
>SABF01000192.1 GCA_009929095.1 Erysipelotrichia bacterium | reverse complement strand
GTCTTCAACACGTCCTTCTTCCTCTTTCTTCAGCTGTTCCAGAGCGTCATTCTGCATATCTGTTTTGGAGGCCAGGGAAGACTTGAGCACATAAATACGATTTTCAATATCGACAATTTCTTTATTAAACTCTGACTGTCTGTCAGCATTTCTGATTGATAGATCCTTTAATGTGGCAGCTCGATTGGATTTGAGCATACTGGCTCTAGATTTGTAATTCAGTTCAGAGTCATGCACTTTCTTATTCAGAGCAAGAATTTCATCCTGATGGAGTGAGTCTTTTCTGCTGGATGCTGTCTTCAGCTCTGTAAATTCATCTTCGAGAGCTTTCTTCTTGGCCTCATACTGCTTCAGAGAAATATCTTTTTGGGCAAGAAGTGCTTCATGTTCACCGAGCAGTTCCTTTTCTTCAGCGAGAATCTTGGCATTCAGATCCGCTTCTTCTTTGGTCCAGCGCTGTGTTTCAGCCTGCAGCTGCTGTCTGTAGCTGTCAGTCAGATTGCTCAGGAATTCTTTATTATTGACCTGCTTTGCATTCAGTTCAGAGGCAATCTGAATATCAAGCTGATTCAGTTCGTCTTTATTGCGCTCTACAAGAGATTCAACCTGTTTCTGCTCAGTTTCGACCGTGATCTGATCATTTCTGATTGCGGACTCCATAGCTTCACGGCTGCGATCAAGTTCGTTCCTGCTGTCCGTGACCTGTTTATTGAATGCGGCTATCTGAGCATTGAATTCTTCCTGTGCGGTCTTGCCCTGTTCAATCAGCTGATCCTTAGTATTGTTGAATTCAGCTTCTGCTTTATCAGCCTGATTTTGAATATCTTTGGCATTGTCTTTCAATGCGGCGATCTGTGCAATCGCATTGTCGATCTGTCTCTGATACTCAGCCTTGATATTGGTTTCTGTATCAGCGATCTGTTTTGTCAGCTGAGTCAGCAGCTGCTGCTGATCTTTTAAGGCACTGTTCAAAGAGGCAGTCAATTCAGTGACTTCCTGACAGCGCTGTTCATTGCGTGTTTTTTCTGCATCGTTGAATTCCGCAATGATTTCTATCTGTTTCTGCAGGCTTTCTTCCTGCCTTGCCTTATCTGTATTGATGGCTTTGCGAACATCATCAAGCTGTGCTGCATAATCTGCTTCCATCTGCTGATAGGCCTTTTCAAGCCCGACGATCTTCTGATTGTGCTGGGCCTGAAGCAAGCTCATTGCATTGCTGTGGTTTTCTTTCAGCTCAGCGAGCTGTGCATCAGACTGCTTTTTTAATTCATCCAGACGCTTCTGGTGTTCTTCCGTTCTCTCCTGGATCTGTTTTTCCTGCGCCTTGATGATTTGATTTCTATCGGCAGTAAATTTGGCTTGAATCTGCTTGCTTTTCTGCTTTTCTTCTTCACACTGATTAGTGATGTGCTGCAGTTTGTCCTTGAGATCTTTGATCTGTACCGCTGTCTTGGCTGCAGCCTCATTTTTCAGCTGAGTAAGACTTTCGGTTTGTTCTTTTGCTGAGACCATCAATGCTTCAAGTGCATTCTTTGTGTCAATAACAGATTGATTCAGGGTGCTGATGCGATTTGTGATTTCAGTTTCCTGGTCACTGAGTGAGTGCATGTATTTTTCATGTACATCAGCCAGCGCTTTTTTCTTCAGCTCATGTTCGCTTGAATTCTTGGCAATGATCTCCTGAATCTGAGTAATTTGTTCAGCATTCTGCTGCTTCAGAGTTTCAAGTCTTGCTTTGCAGACCATGTCTTTTTCATTTGATTCTTTCTGGAGACGGGCAAGATTCTCTTTCAGTTCACTCAATCGATTTGTATATGCCTTGTTTTTCTCGATGCGCTGCTTATCAAGCTGATTGCGAGATTCGACCAGCTGGCTTTCAATCTTGAGAGTATCCTTCTTATAATTCTCCAGATCAAGATCGATCTTTTCTTTTTCCTGAATATACAGTGCATTGAATTCTTCTGCCTGTCTCTGGTACAGTGCCGCGTACTCGTTTTGAGTGTCAGAGATGACCTGAATGGCATGCGTGTTATAGGCCTGATTGTCCTGAGAAATCTTACTGAGCAGTGCGGCAGCTCTTGCGGTCTCAAGTGCTTTGGCATCCTGATAGTTCTTCTGTTCCAGGGCGAGAGCCGCCTGTTCGTTTGCGAGAGTTCTCTCAAGGTCTGCCAGTTCCTGTGCGGCCTGTGCTTCTTCATCGGTCAGTCGGCTGTTCAGATGCTGGTATTCATTGTTCAGCTGGTAGCCGGTACGGCGCAGAGCGCTTTCCTGATTTCTGAGCTGGCTTTTTAAGCTGGCTTCCTGTTCATTCAGCTGAATAAGTTCATCCCGCTTGGCTGTGAGAATATTCTGATTCTTTTCAGAAAGCATCTGCAGCTGAGCGGCCTGCTTGGATGCCGCTGCCTCAAGCTTTTCATTCTCGGCATCGATTCTGGCCTGATTTCGTTCAATCAGTGCATTGATCTTTTCTTCATACTGATCAGCAGTAATACGATTGTTTTCGGATTGTCTGTTGATGCTATCCAGTGATTTCTGTTCCTGCTCATTAAAAATGCTCTTGAGCGATTCAACTTGTTTTGCTATTTCTGCCCGCCGCTGGTTCTCAAGAGCGACTGTTTTTTCGTGCTGCTGCTGAAGCTGCTGTTTTCTGCTGGCGGCTTCCCTGAGTGCTGCATCTGTCTTCTTTTTCAGCTCTGCTTCTTTTTCTGCTTTGGAAGCTTCTAGGCTGGCCTGACGTTTCTGAGTTGCCTCTTCCGTCTTTTTTCTGATATCTTCTCTGACAGCCTCTGCTTCAAGAGTGGTCTGATCCATCTGTTCTTTGGACTTCTTGAGCATGGCATCAGTTTCTGCTTTGTTCTTTTTCCGTTGATCAGCAGCTGCCTGAATAGCTGCTTTAACAGGTATTGATTCTTCCTTTAAAGCAGCAGTTTTCTTATGGGACTGACTTTTCAGGGCTTCGGTTTTCTGATCGTGGTTTATCTTAACCTGCTCGATTTTATTCCCTGTGATCCTGATGTCGGCCTGCAGACGCTGAATATCTTCCTTTTTTTTCTCGACGGCAGAGTTCAATGAATCAACGGTTTCTTCATCTTCCAATTCCGGCTGTGCGATCGCCCTCTTTAATTTATCTACAAAATTTGGCATATTATTGATCTCCCCGTGATCTGCTGAACGTACATAAATCATAACTGTTCCTGCCGCCTTGTCAATCAAATTGGAAATTGAAAAACGCCTAAAAATATGACAACAACGATATTTTAGGGGGTTTTAGGAGACTTTGGAAACCGTGATGAGCTATACAGAAATCCGATTAATTTTAAATATTTGCAATTCACAGACTGATATCTCGAACGGTTCCTCTGATAATCAGATCAGTAGACTGAACAATAATGATGGGGCTGAGTTTCCTGGCTGGGAGGATATCTGCAATCATGACAGCCGCCATGAATCCCATTGAAAAAGGATGGGCGTTGATCGTGGTAAGAGCTGGGGAGGAAAAAATGCCGGCATTGTCGTTGTTGAATCCCATGATGGAAAGTTCCTGCGGAATCTGAATGCCGATATCGTGCATACAGGTCAGTGCACCAAGAGCGATCTGATC
>SABF01000010.1 GCA_009929095.1 Erysipelotrichia bacterium | reverse complement strand
GCCCAGAAAGTAATACAGGATTGTGCAGAGTGGCTGAAAGCGTTCAGCATCTCTTTAAAATCAGTCAGACGAAAAGGACTGACTGTGCAGTTTTCCGAAGAGGATTATCGACAGGCACTGAAAGAATTTATTGTGTCAGTGGATTCAGATAAAAAGCCTGGAGAAGATCTGGTGTATTTTTTGCCTGGATTAAATATTGATGCGATCGAGAAAATTCTTTTGGATGTGGAAAAGCAGTGGAATTTCAACTTCACGGATCATTCTTACACCGATATTCTCGTATATATTTCGATCGCATTATATGAAAATCTGCAGGGGCAGAAGTGCCTGAGCATGAAATACACAGATGTGGGAAGGGCTGTTGGACAGAGCACAGAATATCATTTCTCCAAAGCATTGTACCAACAGCTCAATGATCATCTTGGCTTGCTGGAACGTCCTGAAGAAGTTGGTTTTCTAACCGTTCAGATACTTTGTTCTCAGGTGATTGATAACAAGACTGATAATCCTCAGCAGATGGTAAAGGAATATGATGAAAAACTGCAGGAGTTTGTCAGAAAGACAATTTCAGTGGTATCTGAAGTCATGAATGTAGATCTGACCCATGATGACAGTCTGTACCGAGGACTGATCAATCATATCAGACCTCTTCTGTTCAGACTTAGGTATGGCATGCCGGCAGATGGAACGGCAAATATCTATATGCGTGAAAAATATATTTCCACACTGAGAGTATCCTGGCTGATCTCCACATTATTTGAAGAGTATTTCCGCGTGACGATCTCGGACAATGAACTCAGTTATATTGCTCTGTATATTCAAAGCGCGCTTGATCGCAGCAGTCGTCCTTTGAAGGCAATCCTTGTTTCCAATCTGAGTATGAGTATCTCTCAGATGGTTACGGATAAGCTGATGCATCATATCTCGGATCTTGGCAGATGTGACATTTTGTCTGTGCATGAGTTCAGCAGTTTATCTTCAACAGATGCAGATCTGATCTTATCGACTGCATCGCTTGAAAGCAAAGATAAACACATTGTTCTGCTTCCGGATCCGTTCGCTGACAGTAATTATGACTTGATCAGAGAACATATCAGCGTAATCCGCAGAAATGATCTGATGAAGCCTTTCCACTTTGATCCAATCTGCCATTCTCTGTTTGAGCCGGAACTCATGATGACTCAGGTGCATTATACCGATAAGACAAAGCTGCTGAATGAGATGTGCCTCAAACTGACATCGAAGGGATACGCAGCATCTCAGTATTGTTCAACGGTGCTGGACAGAGAAGAAAAGTCTACAACCTCCATCGGTCTGGGCGTAGCAATTCCTCATGGGCAGATGAAGTATACTAACGAATCAAAGCTGGTTATTGCGACACTTGATGAACCAATCGACTGGGGCACTGAAAAGGTAAGAGTTGTTTTGCTGTTAAATATTCTTATGAAGAACGAAAACGAATTGGCTAAGTGGCAGGAATTCTATCGGCAATTCATAAAGCTGACAGAATCTCAGGAAAACGTGGATCGGATATGCCGGTTCAAAAATGAAATAGATCTTTATTACTATCTTGTCCAATAACATTAAAAGGAGAATAAAAAAATGGAATTAAAAGAAATACTTGATCCAAGCATTATTAGTTTACAAGTAAACGGTACAGACAAAGACGAAGTTCTGCGCAGTCTCAGCAGACTGCTGTTAAATAACGGCTATATTGATGATGTTGATCAGTTTGTGGCGGATATCTATGACCGGGAAAAAGAGGGTCCTACAGGAATGGGCAGTTCTCTCTCCATCCCTCATGGTAAATCTGCTGCCGCTAAGAAGATAGGAATTGCAATCGGCAGGACGATCAATCCAATTAAGTGGGAATCAAGCATAGATCCGTCAGGCTTTCAGGACACAGAAATGATCTTTCTATTCTGCGTCAGTGCGGATCAGTCTTTTGCAGAGAACCATATGATTCTGCTGAGTCAGCTGGCAGGCAAACTCGGCAACGATGCACGGATTCAAAAACTAAAAACCTGTACAGATGCAGAAGAAATTATCAGTACTATTGTCTGCGATGACAGTGTACTCGAAGGTCCTGCAGACAGTGAAGAAGAAATTGTAGATCTCGATATTAATGTTTGAATAGAATAAAGAACTTGAGGCGAATTATTCCGCTTCAGGTTCTTTTTTTATCGTCAAATATCCAGGTAAGAAAGGGATTTGTTTGTTGAATCATTAGCAGAGATGCGACATTTCTATCTAGCAGAAATATACAGCGCAAATACAACGAACTACAATAGATGCTTCAATTTTGATCGCCGTAAAACAATATGCTCCGCGCAGCTGAAAATGGCAAGATATCATTTTGCATTCAATGAAGGAATGACAGTCTGATGAAATATGATCTCCTATTCAATTGAACATAGTACGTACAGATATCTGAAGCTCAGAGCCAAAAAGAAATATACGTCAGGCGAATTTATGGAGGTGTACGTATTCTGTGCTGTTAACTGTTTTGATCTGCAATCCGTCTGCGCAGTATCAGGAAATATGTTATGGAGACAGAAATCATGCTTACGATAATACAGAGAATGTTCAGATAGAAACATAATTCTCTATTGCAGGGAAAGCGTATTTATATTATCGGCATAAACCATAGCACCCAGGCATAACGGAGTCAGATAGCATTTCCTGCAGAATGTACTCATTAACGGACTTTGATTTCGACTAAAAAACATTTGTTTGAAATTACGCGGTTTACTTAATGGAAAGTATATTGATTGTTATTATACTCTGTAGGCTTATATTATCAGGCAATATATAATTGCGCTCAAACCAATTCATTTATGCAAACCGGTTTTAGATATTCTGCCTGAAAGGTTAACAATATTAACATAAATAAGCAAAGTATTACCGTAATAGTCTGACAGATAATAAATTCTATAGAAACTATGAAATGCTAATCTATCGTTAGCAGCAGAAGATTCAGTGAAAAGGAGGTGCACTATGAAGATTGTCGGAGTTACCGCCTGCACTGCCGGGATTGCTCACACCTACATCGTTGCGGAGAAGATACAGACTGCCGCAAAGGAAGCAGGTCATGAATGCAAGATCGAAACGCAGGGAACAATTGGTGTTCAGAACAAGCTGACAGATCAGGAGATCAAAGATGCAGACGTTGTCGTCCTTGCCCACGATATCCAGGTCGGCGGAATGGAACGCTTCAAAGACAAACATGTCGTTGATATTCCGATCAGCATTGCAATGAAAAGTCCGAAGAGTCTCATCGCTACCATTCAGAAGAAACTGAATCTGAAGTAGCAGAAACAGAAAGGGAAAGGTTTATAAGAAAGGGAAATTATGGCAAAAGGTACAGGAGCTTCATTCAAGAAACACATGATGACAGGTATTTCCTACATGATCCCCATGGTCGTGGCCGGCGGCATTCTAGGCGCTCTGGCTAAAGGACTTGGCGGATACACAATTGGCAGTATGGGTCCTAGTGCAGAAGGTGCAGCAACCATCTTCTCGAATCTGAATGCATTTAGCTGGACACAGTTCTGGTGGGCAATTTCCAAACTT
Source organism: Erysipelotrichia bacterium (assembly GCA_009929095.1). Classification (GTDB taxonomy): domain Bacteria; phylum Bacillota_I; class Bacilli_A; order Erysipelotrichales; family Erysipelotrichaceae; genus Bulleidia. Next base: position 14,691 of record SABF01000010.1, on the reverse strand, counting down.
TCTGACTATGCAATGAGTTTTGCATGTGCAGTTCTCGCTGCCGGCATTGCTTATTCCATGGCAGATCGTCCGGGTATTGTTCCGGGATTCATTATTGGCTATACAGCAAATGCTGCAAAGGCCGGCTTCATTGGAGCCATGTTAATGGCGTTCGTTATTGGCTTCATCGTGAAATGGATGGAAGGCTGGAAGATGCCAAAGGCACTTCAGGGTCTGATGCCAGTCATGATTATACCGGTGCTTGCAACATTAATTGGCGGTGCACTGTTCTTCTGGATCGTATGCAAGCCGATGGCACTCGCAATGAGCTCCATACAGGCTTGGATTCAGTCACTTTCTTCTGGCTCTCTCTCCATCATTGGAGCTGTTATCGGTGCCTGCATGGGCTTCGATATGGGCGGCCCGATTAACAAAACCGCATCCATGGCAGCTAACGCACTGTTTGCGGATGATCCTGAAGGAATTGGCTCTGCTGCAGAATCTGCAAAGATTATTGGCGGTATGACTCCTCCTCTCGGAATTGGTATCGCAACTCTGATTGCTCCAAAGAAGTTCACACGTGAACAGCGTGATGCTGGCATCTCCTGCATTCCAATGGGTCTCTGCTTTATCACTGAGGGCGTTCTGCCATTTGCGGCTGATGATCCGCTCAGAGTCATTCCTTCCTCCATGGTCGGTTCAGCAGTAGCAGCCGGAATGGTTATGGCTCTTGGCTGCCATACACCGGCAGCGCATGGCGGTATCTTCATTGTCCCGGTAACAACCAACTGGCATTTCTTCCTGATTGCTCTTGCGGTCGGATCTATCGTCACTGCCGTGATGTATGCATTCCTCAAGAAACCGGTATCTGAAGAAGAATCTAAAGAAGAAGAAATTTCTGAAGAACTCGACATTGATATCAAATAATTCATTCAACAAATAGAGAGAAGGACATATTCAATATGTATGTTTCAATGAAAGACATTCTGACTCATGCCAATGCACATAACTATGCTGTCATGGCAGTCAACAGCGTCAACATGGAAATGGCACGTGCTGTAATAACAGCAGCTGCCGAAGAGAACTCACCGATTATTGTCAATATCGGTGTTGGTCAGATGGCAAAACTTGCTCATCCGACAGAGATGGTTCCAATGATCAAGGAATTGGCTGAAAAAGTGAATGTACCAGTTGCTCTGAATCTGGATCATGGTTCCAAGTTTGAAGATGAGACTGCGGCGATGCGCTATGGCTTCTCTTCTGTCATGATCGATGCGTCCTCTCTTCCTTATGAGGAAAACATCAGGCGTGTTGCTCAGATTTCTGCCTTGGCTCATGCCAAAGGGATCTGTGTTGAAGGTGAACTGGGACATGTTGGTCAGGCAGATGCCGGTGACAACAGTCAGGTCGATCTTTATACCAATGTTGCACAGGCGAGAGACTATGTCGACCGCACGGGAATCGATGCACTGGCTGTGGCTATCGGAACTGCCCATGGAGATTATCCTAAAGGAATGAAGCCGGTACTTGATTTCAATCGTCTGGCAGAACTTAAGGCAGAGCTGAAAATGCCATTGGTTCTTCACGGCGGTTCAGGATCCGGCGAAGAGAATATTCGCAAGGCAGTCGCTGGCGGTATTAATAAGATCAATGTCTGCACGGATGCTTTCCATGCGGCAGAGAATGCCATGAAGGCAAAGTGGGCAGAGGCCCCAGGCACAAACTATCTTGACATCATGGTTATTGCTGAAGCAGCGATCAAGCAGTTTGTAAAAGACTACATCCAGATTATCGGGTCCAAGAATGCTTACGGATACGGTGAAACGGTCAATACCAGTAAGGAATAAGTATACCTGTATGAGGGAAGAGGTACTGCGAGAATCTCTTCCCCCCTTCTTGCTATGAAAATGAAACAGTGAATATAAGGAGAATACACTGATGAATATTGCATTGATGAATGAGTTCAGCCAGGCTTCCAAAAATCCAATTGTCTTAGCGCAGTTGAAAGATGTTGTGGAGCCGATGGGACACACGGTCTACAACACGGGAATGACCGGGGATGATGATCCTTGTTATCTGACCTATCTGAATCTTGGCGTCCAGGCAGCACTTCTCATTAACTCAAAAGCTGCAGATTTTGTAATCGCAGGCTGTGGTACTGGTCAGGGTGCGCTGATGGCGCTTAACAGCTTCCCGGGCGTTGTATGCGGCTACTGCATTGAACCGACGGATGCTTACCTATTCCTCCAGATTAACGATGGAAATGCACTGTCAATACCGTTTGCTAAGGGATTTGGCTGGGGCGCAGAGCTTAATATTCATACGATGTTTGAGAAAGCCTTCGGCTCTCCCAAAGGCATGGGATATCCGGCTGATCGGAGAGAATCACAGAACCGCAATGCGGCAACACTTTTCAAAGTGAAATCAGAAACTTGCAAACCACTGCTGGAAGGACTGAAAGCGATGGATGAAGAAATTGTAAAAAAGAGTCTGACTCCGCGGTTCCTGGAATGCTTTTATGCAAACTGCAAAGATGCTGAGATTGAGGCATATGTCAAAAGCATTGCAGATGCGAAGTAGTGAATATTGATGATAAGGCCGGGGAAACCCGGCCTTATACAGAAAGAAGGGACAGTCATGTATTCAGTGTTTCTACCAAGATATACAATTGGCATCGATGCTTTTGATGCGTTCTGTGAGATTCCGTATCATACATGTGCGCTGTACTATGGTCAGCATGCTTGGGAAGCCTCGGAGAGAAAAGTACTTGCTGCATTGAAGAGTGCTGGGATACGTATCCTTGATCAGGGGGTCTATGGTCATGAGGCAACTATTGAGAATGCTGAAATGATTATTGCCAGTGCAGGTGCACAGGAAGCTGACTGTCTGATTGCTTTGGGCGGAGGTAAGTGCATCGATACAGTTAAGTATGCAGGTTGCAAAATGAATAAGCCGGTATATACCTGTGCTTCCATTGCGTCAACATGTGCGGCTGTCACACGCATATCCATCATGTACCATGAGGATCATTCCTTCCGGGAAATCACTCAGCTGAAACAGCCGCCGGAACACTGCTACATAGACACGGAGATTATTTCCGAAGCGCCTGTTAAATATCTATGGGCAGGGATCGGTGATACCATGGCTAAACATGTTGAGTCAGCCTTCTCCGCCAGAGGAGATGAACTGGATTTTCCGAGTGAACTGGGTATTAAAATTGGCGATTTGTGTTTTTATGGCATGCTGGAATATGGTGCACAAGCCTATGAGGATGCAACGACACATGAAGTTACACCGGCATTGGAGAAGGCAATACAGAATATTGTGATCTCAACCGGTTCGGTATCAGTGTCCGTTTCTTCAAAATATAACAGTGCTCTTGCGCATGCATTGTTTTATGGATTGACAGTCAGACCTTCAATTGAACGAGATCATCTTCATGGAGAAGTGGTGTCTTATGGAACTCTGGTACAGCTGATGATGGACGATCAGAAAGAGATGCTGAAACAGGCATATACATTTAACAAAGCAATTCAGCTGCCGGTAAAACTATCTGACCTGGATCTGGATGTTAACTCTGATCTTTCCGATATACTTAAAACAGCAGAAGAAAATCAGGAACTGGAACATGTCCCTTACCCGGTTACAGCAGACAGGATATATAAAGCAATGAAGCAGCTGGAAGCATATAGAATAGAAGAGGCATAATATGACAAAAAAGAAAGTGGTTCTGATTCATACCAGTCCGGTATCACTCAATGATCTGAAGGATTTATTTCGAGAAATAATTCCGGAAGTTGAAATGGTTAATATTATTGATGACAGCCTTCTGGAAGATGTGAAGTCAAATTGTGGATTGACACCGGCTGTCATCCGCCGTATGTGCACCTATGTATCAGTCGCTGAAAGCATGAATCCGGTTCTGATTTTCAATCAATGCAGCTCGGTCGGCGCAGCGTTTGACATTGCCCGGAAGCAGGTTGAATGCAAGACACTTCGCATTGATGAACCGATGGCGGAAGAAGCAGTTAAGCTTGGCAGGACGATAGGTGTCGTGGCAACCGTTGCCAGCACGATGAAGCCATCCTGCAGTCTGATTGTCGAAAAAGCAAGAGAAACAAATAAGGAAGTTGAAGTAAAAAAATATCTTGTGGATGGTGCACTTGATATTTTGATGAAGGAACACAATGTCGAGAAACATAACCAGCTGGTTAAGCAGCAGATAGAGAAGGCTCAGCAGGAGTGTGATGTGATAGTTCTTGCACAGGGTTCAATGACAGCAATTCTGCCGTGTCTTGATCGGATGGAGAAGCCGGTGCTGACTTCCCCACGCCTTGCGGTAGAACGAGTACGGGCAATGCTTGAAGAAGAGGAGAATTGAATATGGCGAGAATGATTGTGATGATCATCCTGCTGATTGCAGGAATGGGATGCCTGCTGTATGCAAAGCTGCATTTTGCCAAACGTCAGGAAACAGATCCTGACAATCAATGGAGTAAACGGGAAAACCAGATGAGATATCTTGGCTATGCCATCTGCATCACTGATGTCATTATCGCTGGATTCATTAATTTCTGAGATGAAGGCACTTAATATATCTATCATGCACAATACAGAGCGAATTCGTCAGGAACTATGCAAACAGCATATCCTGTATATTGTTTTGGATGACGATCCGACTGGAACACAGTGCTGCAATGACGTATATGTTTATACAAAATGGAGCAATGCGGAGATTCATCAGATGTTCGATGATTCTGATCACAGTATGGCATTTATACTGACCAATTCCCGAGCATTGCAAAAAGAAGAATCGACAGCTCTTCATGAATCTCTTCTGCAGAAAATTATTGCGGAATCAGAGAAACAGAGCAGAGAATTCAGAATCCTTTCACGCAGTGATTCAACTTTGCGCTGGAATTATCCATGTGAGATGGATGCGATACTGAAACAGATGAAGGAAGCAGATATTGAAACAGGTGCAGAAGTCATCTGCCCCTGTTTTGTGGAAGGCGGAAGACTGACCAGAGGACATGTGCACTATGCAGTTACACGAGATGAATGGATACCGGTTGGAGAAACCGAATTCGCAGAAGATCAGTCCTTCTCGTTCAGCGCATCAAAGCTTGATGATTATATCAGAGAAAAGCGCAGTGAAAAGATACCTGCTTCCCGGTTTGTCTACATTGAAGAAGAGGAATTGAAACAGGAATCAGATTCAGTTCTTACAAAACTGATGACCTCACGGGCAGATCAGTATGTGATAGTCAGCGCAACGGATTATGAGCAGCTGTCATTCTTTGCACTGCAGTATATTACAGCATGCGGAAACGGGAAGAATCAGATTTATCGCGGTGCTTCTTCATTGCTCAGATTCTGGATGAAACAGCCATTCGCTGACTTGATTGGTCACACACAGTTTGAAAGTGCTTCTGAACATACATGTGGCGGACTGATTGTGGCTGGTTCACACGTTAAAAAAACTGCTCGGCAGCTAAACGAAATTTCACCCCTTTGTGAAACAGTCACCTTTCATCAGTCAGTATTGCTGGACGAAAATGCAGCATCAGCAGAACAGGAAATGAAGCGATGCACGGAAACAATTGATATGGCACTCAGCCGGGGAAAGACGGTTTGCTTCATGACAGACCGCTGCCGGATAGACCTGCCGGGTGCAGATGAAAAAGAACAGCTGACGCTGACTGCTCGGATATCAGAGGCATTTCTCTCATCTGTGTATGCAATCACGTCATCTCCTGCGTATGTTATAGGCAAGGGCGGAATCACTTCCTGTCAACTAGGTGAAATGCTGCTGAATGACAGTCGAGTACTGGTCAAAGGGCAGATTGAACCTGGAATCTCTGTATGGCAGCTGGGTGACAGAGCAAAGTATCCGGGCATGCTGTATGTGATATTCCCGGGAAATGTCGGGGCTCCCGATACTTTGAAGAAAATAATAGAAAAGCTGGAACATCGAGGCAGTATAGATAGGTAGAGAATCAATTCATATCACGTCATATTCACAGCAGAATATGGCGTTTTTTTTCATTGGGATCTATGTCTGCAAGTATTTGAAATGATAATAGACTGTTCTTCTGCCGAATAATAGAATTGATTAAAGTCCGTTCTTAATCGTCTTTACAATTTGTTAATCTCTTTGAATAGGCTGTCGCTGGGTTATTATGGATTTTCTGGGCAGATAATATCAATAGGATGAATAGTATGTATTCATAGCGGGCTGATTTTGACTGCATGTATGATGTCTGTTACCATCAATAGTACATGGTGAGGAAAAAATGAGCCGAAAGACAACCATTAGTGATATTGCCGTACTTGCGGGTGTTTCAAAAGCCACGGTTTCCTTTTATCTCAACGGCAAATTCAGCCGAATGTCTGAAGATACTCGGAAAAGAATTGAGCAGGCAATTGCTAAGACAAACTATCAGCTGGAGGGCACTGTTTCTCAGCGAGGCATCAATCAGAAACATCTGATCGGTGTTGTGATTGGAGACATCACCAGTCCCTTTGCCAGTCATATTGTGAAAGGTCTGGAAGACTATACCCGTGAAAAGAACTACCAGCTGATTCTTGGGTCCAGCAATTATCTGCTTGAAAACGAACGCAGATGCATCGACGGAATGAATGAGATGGGTGTGGGAGGCTTTGTTGTGCAGCCAACAGCGCATTTTGAAACAATGTGGCAGGGGTTGGAAATTGACAAACCGCTTGTGTATTTTGATTCTCCCAATCATTCCACCAAAGGATTATGGGTAAAGACGAATAACTATGAGGCTGTTTACGATGCAGTAAGCTTGCTTCTGAAGCGCGGATATCATAGATTTATATTGGTCACAGCAGATCCTTCCAAGATTGTCACCAGAGAAGAACGATGCCGCGGATTTACAGATCACCTGGATATCAGAAAAGTACCTTATGATGTAATTACTGCAGAGAAACAGACTGATCCTGAAGATCTTCAGAAACAGCTGCAAGTGTATATCAACGGGAAAGAAGATATATGCATCTTTGCGTCAAGCAACTGGCTGCTGAATAAAGTTCATCTGGCCTTGGAACCTTATCGGTCTTGGATTCCTCGACGATTGGGACTGATCGGCATGGACTCCTGTGACTGGAGTGAACTTGTATCACCAACAATCACCACAATTGTTCAGCCTGCTTATGAAGAAGGAAGAGTAGCCGCAAAGATACTGATTGACCGCATGGAGGGAATCGATGAGGAACCCCCAAACCAGATTTTGAAATGCCGCATTAATGAAATGAGTTCCACTAGACACAATGAAAACTGAAAGGCATATGCCAAAAGGAGAAGAGTTGATTACTATGAAAAAATACTTTCTGACTATGACTGCAGCAGCCATTCTGCTCAGCGGATGTGCATCCTCAGGGACAAGCGCAAAGACTGTTGATCTGGAAGCAGTTAAAACCGGCATCTCGGCAATAGAAGATGTTCCGGCAATGATGGAACTGTCATCAGAGGACATCACCAGTTTCCTGGGGGTTAAGCCAGAAGACTATACAGCATCGGTATGTTTTGTTCCGCTGATGAATGTGACTGCTACAGAAGTACTTCTGTTCCAGTATGAATCCGACACGCAGAAAACTGCGATTCAAAATGCTCTTGATACCAGACTGAAGCAGCTTGAAAATACATGGAGTCAGTATCTGCCTGACCAGTACGATCTGGTCAAGAAGCGCACATCAGTGGATGAGAACAGTATGCTTGGTTATATCATCGGAGAAGATGCCTTTGTAACAGAAGTAAAGCAGCTGATCAAAGATAATACCAAGTAGCAGAAAACCAATGAAATACAGCAGCAGTGTCTTTCGGGACACTGCTTTTTAATGCTCATCAGAGGCTGCCAGAATGACATAATACAAAAAGACAGCAACCCTTGTTATATGAATTGCTGTCTATTTCTAGTATCTATTGTCTAATTGCTCAGTTAGTGCCAATGGAGTTTGTCTCTGGCAGTGTTGCAGCGCCATCGATGACAACCTGTGAACCAGTGATATATGAAGCATCATCACTGCCAAGGAAAGCAAACAGTTCACCAACTTCGATCGGCTTAGCAAGTCTTCCCATTGGTACATTGCGCGCAATTGCAGTAATTGCACTCTCTGGATCTTCCGGATTGGATTCAACGGCCATTTTCTCAACCATCGGTGTGCGTGCATAGCCGAGCTGGCTGCAGTTAACACGAATGTTCTTAGGTGCATATTCAACAGCAAGGCATCTTGTCAAACCAACGAGAGCCGCTTTGCTCATTGCATAAGCTGCTTCTCCGCCATCCGCAACAATGTCTCCAGTTACTGAAGATGCGATGACAATAGCGCCTTTGCCCTGTTTCAGCATATAAGGAATGGCTGCCTGACATGTGTTCCATGTTCCTTTGATGTTGACATCAATGTGAAAATCACGGATTTCATCAGTCATCTCTTCAAATGGAGCCAGACGGCATACACCGGCATTGCAGCACGCAATGTCCAGTCTTCCGAATTTTTCGACAGTGGCCGCAGCAGCCGCTTTCATCTGTTCTTTGTCAGCAACGTTTGCAACGAATGTAATGATTTCTGATCCGGGATACTGTTCACGAAGCTTGTTTGCGGTATCCTCTACGCTCTTTGATAGATCAACCATGCAGATTTTTGCCCCGGACTTTACGTATGCAGTTGCAATGCCTTCGCCGAGACCTGCTGCTGCACCTGTGATTAATGCGACTTTATCCTTTAAGTTTGCCATTTTAAAGTACCCTCCCTTATTTATAAGTATATTTGATTTATAACGGCAGATTAATTTGGATAGGACCAACCGCCCGGAGAATGATAGCACAATAGTGCAATAATGTAAAGTAAATAACAAACACTTGACAAATAACTAACAAGTCATAAAATGTCCAAGGATAGGAACAAGACACACCGCCATGGACATGGGGGGATTATATGTCTGAAAAGAATTCTTCAAAGAACGTAGGGCTGCAGAAAAGTCTGCAGCTGGTCTTTGTTTACACAGTTGCTACAGGTTCTATCTTTACCTGGGTCAGCTACTGGGATTCCGTATTCTTTGGCTATTGCGGATCTGGCACCTGGCTGGCGTTTGCATTAATGACCATTGCAATACTGCCAATAGCATTGGTGTATTCTGAACTTGCACCGCTGTTTCATACTACTGGCGGCGAATTGATCTATAACACGGTAGGAATTAATAAGCACGTTGGCTTTCTGGCTTCCTGGCTGATTATGGCTGCGTGGATTGCAGTTCCGCCCGCAGTTGTAATGGCAATTGCCACCTGGATTTCCCGTACCTTTGGTTTGGGACTTACCTTTGGAAACACAATGCTGATTGGTGTATGCATTCTTGTCCTGGTTTTCATTCTGAGTCTGCAGGACATTAAGACTCTGGTAAAAACTCAGGCTGCATTCCTGTTCATTAACATTGTTTCCACACTGATAACCGGAATTCTGATTCTATTCTCAGGGCACTGGAGCCTTTCCAATATGTCTGGTATGTTCCAGACAAATATTGGTGCGTCAAATGGCATTCCAGGCTGGCTGATTGGCATGGCGCTTCTGATTACTCCATACTTTGGATTTGAGACAGTTCCGCAGATGGTTGAAGAAGGAGACTTTCCGATCAAGGACTCCAAGAAAGCAATCTGTGGTTCAGTACTGACCTGCGGAGCAATCTACACATTCTTCTATTTCTGCGTTGCAGGACTGGATTCCTTCCAGAATCTGCTGGCAGGTGATGCGGCAAACGGATTCCTTACAATCATTAACATGGAACGTACTCTTGGCTGGACCATCTGGCCGCTGATCTATGGATTCTGCTCAGTGCTGCTCGGCCTTGGCGCTTCCATTCTCGGTTTCTGGATGTCTACCGTACGCATGCTGTATTCCATGTCAGAAAAGAATTTCCTGCCGCCAGCTTTCAAAAAGCTAAACAAACATCAGCAGCCGATTCTTCCAAACTGCTTCCTTCTGGCTATTTCCCTGATATTCCTGCTTCTCATGAATGCAACAACATTTATGAATGACTTCTTCAATCTGATGTCATTTGGCTGTGCATGTGCATATGCTCTGACAATGATTTCTGCTGTTCGCATTCATTCAAAGCATCCGGACTGGAAGAGTCCCAATGCAGTTAAAGGCGGAAACATTCTGCGTATTCTGGCAATGTGCATCATGATCACAATTGCTTTCTTCTGCACATTGGGACAGGGAATCGGTTCTTGGATATCCTTTGCGGTATATCTCGGAGTCGGTGTCCTGATCTGGCTGTACATGGTTCTGATCCGCTGGAAAAAATCAAACGTTGAAATTGAAACACCAGACGGAATTGAACAGTTCTAAAGACTCATAACACTGGATAAATTAACTCCCTGTGCCTGAATCTGAATCATGGGGAGTTTTCTAAAGGGGAAAAAATGTCAAAACCAGATAATACCGAAGCAAAGGGCTTAAAGAAAAGTCTTAAACTGATATATGTTTATGCCATTGCAACAGGAGCAATTTTCACATTTATTGGATATTGGGATTCAATATTCTATGAATACTGCGGTCCTGGAACATGGATTGCATTTCTGCTGATGACTCTGATGATTCTGCCAATTGCATTTGTCTACTGTGAATTGGCTCCGATGTTTCCGGAAGCAGGCGGAGAACTGATTTACAATACGGTTGGTCAGAATAAGCATATGGGATTCTTATCAGCCTGGCTGATTATGCTGGCATGGATTGCAGTTCCGCCGGCTGCTGTTATGGCAATTGTGCAGTGGATATTCCATGTTTTAAATATCACTTCCAGTTTTACTCTGATTGAAATCATTGCGGCGGCAGCTTTGATTGGGTATTTCTGCCTCAGCATGCAGAACATTGAAATCGCCGGCAAGATCCAGCTCGTCATGCTGGTTCTGGCTATTGTCGGCTGTATTGCGGCTTCCATTGGATTCATGTTCTCCGGACAGTGGAGCCTTTCAAACTTCAGTCACTTCTTCTATTCACAGGCTTCACCGCAATTAGGTATTCCGGGCTGGATAATCGGTCTTGCATTTCTGATTACACCGTTCTTCGGCTTTGAAACAGTTCCTCAGATGATTGAAGAAGGCGACTTCCCTCTGAAGGACTCCACTAAAGCAATCTGGGGTTCGGTAATAACCTGCGGAATTGTGTATGCATTCTTTTTCCTGGGTCTGGGAGGAATGCCGGTACAGTCAATGGTTGAACAGGGCGGTGCTGCTACTTCCGGCTTCCTTGCGATCAGTATGATGGAACAGCTTGGGGGCGGCTGGAAAATCTGGTCCATTATATTTGGCATTGCAGCAATACTCTGTGCAATCGGAACCTGTCTTCTGGGTTTCTGGCTGTCGACAGTGCGTCTTCTGTATGCCATGGGAAAGAGCAATTTTCTGCCGGCGAGCTTTGCAAAACTGAATAAACATCAGCAGCCGATTCTGCCAAACATCATGCTGCTGGCAGTTTCTGTAATATTCCTGATTCTGCAGAATGCCGGTACGTTCATGAATGATTTCTTCAATCTGATGGCGTTTGGCTGTGCCTGTGCCTATGCAATCACAATGATATCGGCAATTCGTATTCATAAGAAACATCCGGAATGGGCAACTTATCATTTAAAAGGCGGAAACTTCACTCGCTATCTGTCACTGATCATAGCGATTGTAGTTGCCTTCTTCTGCACCTTGGGGCAGGGAATCGGTTCCTGGATTTCATTTGCGATTTATCTGGGCATCGGTATCGTACTCTGGTGCTGGATGCAGTTTGTCAATTGGAAGAAAGCACCGGTAATCATTGATACGCCGGATGGCAAAAAAGAGTTCTGATTGATCTGTATCATCAGCCGCACTGTAAATCTTCAGACGCAGATAAATCTTTCGTCAGAATCAATTGACGGAAGATTTTATTTATGAAGTGTTTATCAATGGAAACACAAGTCTGCATCTTGTTCTGCAGTACAATTTCTCTTATTTGTATTCTGCGCAGGAACCTGCTGTCATCGATAATATGCACTCATGATAAGATGTTTACGCATGCAGAAGACAGAGGAAAAAACGAACCGGAAAGCAGAGATGGATCTTGGGGAACAGAAGTTAGCCTCTGAGGCACTTTCTTATACCCGTGATGAACTGATTGCCAGTATGCCATACCTGAACCGGGCTGTTCTGCAGATGCCGATATCTTTTTATTTGCCGGAAGAACCGGACGAGCATACCGTTGGGTTTGGCACCGATGCAGAAACGATCTTCTGTATTCCATCCATCGTACTGCAGGCGTTTCATGAACCGGGAAAACTGTACCGAATGGTTCTTCATTCCGTGCTTCACTGTCTGTACTGTCATATGTTCAATTATGGGGAACTGAATCCGGATGCCTGGAATCTTGCGGCAGATCTTTCCGTGGAACAGGTGATACTGAACCTGAATCGACCGGAGAGCATCATCAGAGATGATAATGAAAGAAAGATTATACTCGATGAAGTTAAGCGCCATGTAAAGAGTATGAATGCGGAAGAAATATACTTCTGGCTGAAGAATCACAAAGAAGAAGCAGGCACTGTCATCCGTCACGCAGAACTCTTTAGACAGGATCTTCATGTGTTCTGGATGAGTGATGATATCGAAGGAAAGGAATATCCTTTCAAGGATAAGGTCAAAGGATATCCGGCCAAGCCTAAGGCAAAGCATCAGTGGTCGCAGAAAGAGCAGGCAGTGGAGATAGAAATTGAAAGTTATGAGAAAGCAATGGGCATATCACCCGGAACCATTCTCAGAAAACTGTCACTGTCCAGAACTCCGCATACCGATTACGCTGAGTTTCTCAGAAAGTTTTCTTCCCCGAACGAAGAGGTCAGAATCAATCCGGATGAGTTTGATTATATTTATTACACATACGGGATGTCATTGTATGGCAATATACCGCTGATTGAACCGCTGGAATACTGTGAAGAATCAAAAATAAGAGACTTTGCGATTGCTCTGGATACTTCAGGCTCCTGTCAGGGGAGAATTGTCAGAGATTTTCTGATGAAGACATATGATTTATTGCAAAGCTCCAATGCCTTCTATAGAGAAATGAACTTACACATCATTCAATGTGATTCTAAGATTCAGAAAGATGTGAAGATTGTCAGTAAGGAGCAGTTTGAAGAGTATGTCAGAGACATTGATCTCGCTGGATTTGGAGGGACTGACTTCCGACCGGTATTCGAATATGTAGAGAAACTGAAACAGGATGGGGAATTCAGCGATCTCAGAGGTCTTCTTTATCTGACGGATGGCAAAGGGATATATCCGAAGGCAGTTCCTTCATTTGATACTGCATTTATATTTTTGCAGGATGAGTTCAAGGCACCGGAAGTTCCGCCCTGGGCAATGCGTGTCATTCTGGAACGAGAAGCATTAGAAGGAGAATAGAGAATATGAATATTCAGGAAGCGAAGCAGCAGATCAAGGAATCTGTCAGCATCTATCTTATGAAGGATGAATTCGGAACCTATCGGATTCCGCTGCAGGAACAGAGGCCGATTTTCATGGTCGGTGCTCCGGGAATAGGAAAGACTGCCATTATGGCACAGATTGCAGAAGAACTGGACATTTCTCTGATTTCCTATTCCATGACGCATCATACAAGGCAGAGCGCTCTCGGCCTTCCTTATATTGCCCACAAGACCTATCAGGGAAAGAAATTTGAAGTATCCGAATATACGCTGTCAGAGATTCTGGCATCGGTATATGAAAACATGGAGGTTTCCGGTAAACAGGAAGGTATTCTCTTTCTCGATGAAATCAACTGCGTATCAGAGACTCTTGGTCCAAGCATGCTTCAGTTTCTGCAGTACAAGACCTTTGGCAATCACAGTCTGCCGCAGGGCTGGGCAGTAGTAACTGCCGGCAATCCGCAGGAATACAACCGGGCAGTCCACGTCTTTGATGTGGCAACCATGGACAGACTGCGCATACTGGAAGTGGAACCGGATTATCAGGTATGGAAAACATATGCAGATGAACGGGACATTCATCCGGCTGTTCGTTCCTATCTGGATATCCGCAGCGAGGACTTCTACAGCATGGAGAATTCTGCGGATGGCAGAGAGTATGTTACTGCAAGAGGGTGGGAAGATCTATCCGTTGCTATTTCACTATATGAAGAGAAGGGCTACCCAGTGGATGAAGTGCTGATCAGACAGTATCTGCACTCACGCCGGATTGCTGGATCCTTTGCTGTCTACTATGAATTGTTCTCTAAATATCGTTCTGATTATCAAGTGGATGAAATTCTTGCCGGAGATGCACCGGAGCATATCGTACTGCGCATGAAGCAAGCTTCATTCGATGAAGAAATTAGTGTGGCAGGACTTCTGCTTGAAAAACTGCAGCCGAGAATCCGCCGAAATATGGAAAATGAGCAGGCGCTCAAGGGAGTGCTGAATGATCTGAGACAGCTCAAGCAGGAAGCTAAGGCACATCCTGCGGAGGTGAAGGTGACAGAGAGACTGAAGAAACTGGCAGATGAAATTGAAAGCAGAATGCAGAAGGAAATAAATGCTCGAGGCATCAGTGAAGCAGGCAGAAGAATCTGTCTGGATCAGATACAGACATTGAGACAGGCGTCCAGGAGTGCTCTCATTGCCAGAGCAGCCGATGCCAATGAGGCTTTTGCGATCGTTCAGTCTTCGTT
>SABF01000191.1 GCA_009929095.1 Erysipelotrichia bacterium | reverse complement strand
GAACAGGAGTCGAACCCGCAACCTTTTGATTCGTAGTCAAATGCTCTATCCAGTTGAGCTATCGGCGCAGTTACACATACCAATCAGTGCCTTGTTATAATACCAATTACCAATCCTAAATGCAAGGACTTTTTCACACAGGTATAAGCATTTTTATAAGTGAATACTAAACAACGCTTTTTTTGCGGCCTGTATCAATATCTTTCTTGTCTTTTCACTTAGGTTTATTTTTGTGTCTGATTGACTGAGCAGTGCAGATGGACACTCGAATTCCAACTTTTGTCCGCCTAAAAAATCTATTGCCGCGTCTGGCAATGTCTCAAAATTGCTCTGCCCTGAAATAGCTCCATATAGAACCATAGCAGTCAGATAATCTCCAGTAGGAGAGGCATGTGCACCATCTGCCCAGTAAAGTTCTATGTCCGGATGGTTTATTCGGACAATCTGCCACGCATCACCAACCGGAACAGAAAGTGCATCAGTCTCCTCTGTCAGATGTCGGTAGAATGCATTCATCTGGTCTTGGATTTCAGGCTGGCCTTTTTTTGACCAGGTAGTAACTACTGCCGGTTTTATGCGCAGTACATGGCAAAGATCAATGATCCACTTTGCATCAGCAAAAGTCTGTTCCTCTGGAGGAAATGGGTGGGCAGCCTGTTGAATGATGCACCAGTCATAGTGTCCATACAGCAGCTGGTATCGAAGGGAAAAGTATTCCTGACGATGCCATTGCAGGTCTCTTCCGGAATATGCAAGCATATCTGCTTCAGCATAGCTGCCGGTTCCCTGTTCCATCATGGTTGAAAACAGGTGCGGCATATCGTTGAAATATGTATGGCTGTTACCTACAAACAATATTTTCATGATTATACTCCTTTGCGTTTATGATAAAGAAAAACTCGCTGTATCAGCGAGTTTCTTATATTTGGTGCGGATAACAGAATTCGAATCTGCACGAGTTGCCCCACTGACCCCTGAAATCAGCGCGTCTACCAGTTCCGCCATATCCGCATTGCAGTGATTATGTTACCAACAATCATTCAAAAAGTCCAGTGTTTTTTTTCTTTCATTAATTCAATGTAAAATCAAAAAAAACATGAGACAGGTTATTTGATATGCATGATAGTTACTTGATGATACTGATTCTATATGAAGCATGATAGAATTACTGCATTATCAAATCAATGGAGGAAACAAGTGAAACTGAAAGATAACCTTGATCCGAAATACAGCAGAATTTCCCTATATGTAATTGGAACTTCACTGATCGTTTATATACTTTTCCTGATAGTCGGCAATTTCAGCAGTTTTGTTGGAGTTATAGGCAGCGGAATCGGCTGGCTGATGACACTGCTTACACCGGTGTTCTGGGCATTCATGCTGGCATATCTGCTTAAACCTTTATGTGACTGGATTGAAAAAAACCTGAGGAATACAGCATATTACCGGAAGAAAAATGGCAGGGGTACTCGTACCATGTCAGTCACATTGACCTGTATTTTGGTTCTGGTTGCACTGATTCTGCTGTTTTCTATGATTATTTCAGCAGTCAGCAGTGAACTGCAGGTCGCATCAATTGATTCAATTGTCGCATTCTTCAATTCGTTTGCTGATAGCATTAAATCACTGTACGACGATTTGCTGATCCGATTGAATTCCGTGAATATCAGTTCTGAAACTGTCCAGTCCTATGTGTCACAGTTTACCGCATGGATGGGAAAATGGGTGGCGGGGCTTGGTGATAACCTGTTCAGCAGTGCAACAAAGATTTCTTCCTTTGTCACCAATCTGCTGTTTACAGTTATCTTTTCCATCTACTTCATGGGTGACGGCGATCATATAAAATCCTATTGGGGAAGAGTGTATCATGTATTATTCGGTGACAGAGCAACGGCTCAGGGTAAGGAATTTCTCAGTATAGCCGATCGGGTGTTCTCTGGATATTTCCGCGGACAGATGATTGATGCACTGTTCATGATGATCATAATCTCAGTGAGTCTTTCTCTGGTCGGTGTAAAGTTTTCAGTTATTATCGGTGTGCTGGCTGGTATCGGCAATCTGATTCCCTATGTCGGACCTTTTGTCGCCTACACGGCAACGATTCTGGTTTGTCTGATCAATGGATCCTGGGTTAAGATGATCATTGCACTGATTGTGCTGTTCATTGTGCAAGGCATTGACGGAAACATTGTTAATCCCAAACTGCTTGGTGCGAATGTAAATATTCATCCGCTGTATGTCATCATCTCTCTGATTATCGGTGAGGCTTCGGCGGGCTTGATCGGCATGCTGTTTGCTGTTCCGATAGCGGCACTTATCAAAGAGCTGTTTGATCATCTGGTCAATCAAATGATGCAGAAACGCAGGGAAAAACAAGAACAGCTAACTTCAAATTCGGGAAAAAAGTGACAGAAACGAAATACTGTTGATTTAAAATATCTGAAAGGACATATAGAATACATTCGTTATGACTGATACTATTTCCAGAAAAAGAAAGCATCAGATAAAATGGGCATTGATATATATTTTATACATCTGCGCTTTTTTGTGCCTCAGCCGTTATGATCTGGCTGCTTCCATGTATCTGACAGAGCATCGCATTCGTTTTGCGGTACTGATTGGCACGCATGTATCTATTCTTCCAACCGGGATTATTCTGGGACTGTGCGCTTCATGCCTTTGCCGACATGAGATTGGCTGGAAGAAGAATCTCTGCTTTGTAATCTCCGTTGTCGGTGATTTGATTGTTTCTTACTATATATTTCAGCCTAAGATCAATCTTGCGGGAAGTCTTCTGATTATTGTAGGTGCATTCCCGCTCTGGATTCTGAATCGCTGGAAGGCAGATCATACTGATATGTCCAGAAAAGAAGCTGTTAATGCGTGTGTGGCGGGTATTCTGCTTGTCATCTGCTCTATGGCAGTAACTAGCATTCTGAAGATGGTCTGGGCAAGACCTAGATTTATTTCTCTTGAAAATCCAGCTGCTGAATTTGTACCTTGGTATCAGTTCGGGCACTTTAATACTTCCAATGATATGTATAAATCGTTTCCGAGCGGTCATACAACTGCTGCTGCTACGATTCTCTGGATTGTTCTGCTTCCGCATCTGTATCCGCATCTGAAGGGTCATGAGAAGACACTGTGGATCATCTCTATTGTCTGGATTGCCATTGCTGCATTCTCTAGAATCATGGCCGGCATGCATTACATCTCTGATACGATGGGTGCATTTCTGGTAGTACTGTCATTATTCCTGTATTTCAGAAAGAAATTATTTCCCTCTGATGATAAGCAGGATTGAAAGGACTGGCTTTAGCCTGTGAATAAATTTAAAAACTGGGTATACAGATTTATGAATGGAAGATATGGCACGGATCAGCTGAACTTCTTCATGATGATCTTTGCACTGATCATTGACTTTATCGGGATGTTCGTGCGAAATGGTTTTGTCATGCTGGCGGCAGATGTACTGCTGCTGCTTGTGATCCTGCGAAGCTTCTCAAAAAATATAAACAAGCGGGCAATTGAAAATCGTATATTTATGGAACGTACAGCCGGAATTCGCAGAACGTTCAGCGCTTGGCAGAAAACACGGAAAGATACCGAGCATCGCTATTATGTATGTCCGAAGTGTCATCAGCTTGTAAGAGTGCCAAG